>JAQXLO010000078.1 GCA_029012165.1 Oscillospiraceae bacterium
GCTACGATTTCTATTACCTGTTCCAGCATTACGGCTGCAATATGCAGTTCGGCGGTGATGACCAGTGGAGCAATATGCTCGGCGGTACGGAGCTGATTCGCAAAAAAAGCGGCGACGATGCCTACGCCATGACCATTACGCTTCTGCTCAACAGCGAGGGCAAAAAGATGGGCAAGACTGCCCGGGGCGCCGTGTGGCTGGACCCCAACAAAACTTCGCCCTACGAATTCTACCAGTACTGGAGAAACGTGGACGATGCGGACGTGATGAAGTGCATCCGTATGCTCACATTCCTCTCCCTCGACGAAATCGAGGAAATGGAAACATGGGCGGACAACCGCATCAACGAAAAGAAAGCGATTCTTGCCTACGAGCTGACAAAGCTGGTGCACGGCGAGGAGGAAGCGGACAAGGCGAAAGCCGCCGCACAGGCGCTGTTCAGCGGTCAGGGGGACGACAGCAATATGCCTACCACCGAGATTCCTGCCGCCGAGGCAGGAGAGGGCATGAACATCATCTCTCTGATGACCGCCTGCAAGCTGTGTGCCAGCAACGGTGAAGCCCGCCGACTGATTCAGCAGGGCGGTGTTTCCGTGGACGGGGAAAAGGTGACCGACATCGGCACCGTCATTTCTGCCGAAGCGCTCCGAAACGGCGTCAAGATCAAAAAGGGCAAGAAGGTTTTCCATAAGGCGATTCTTGCGTAAGGAACGAAACAGACCTCACGAAAAACGATCGTGAGGTCTTTCTTTATACGCTGCTTTCAAAAGCACTTTTAATGTGGTTGATTTTTTCGAGCTGTTCATTCTCGCCCAAGTACACCTCGATGATGTCAAATCGGGACGGCGTATTCGGCGGCTCCCTGCGCAGATACTGGGCGGCGGCGAGGGACAGCTTGCGCTGTTTATCCGTGTCCACCGATTCCAGAGGCAGGGCGATCATGCCGGGACTGCGGGTTTTCACCTCCACAAACAGGAGAACGCCCTTTTCCTGCGACACAATGTCGATTTCCCCGAAGCGGGTGCGGTAGTTGGCGGCAAGGATGGGCAAGCCCCTGTTCCGCAGGTACCGTGCTGCCAGCACTTCGCCCCATGCGCCCGTATACTTGCTCACAGCAGAACACTCCCTTTGATCTCCTGTACGCAGGCGGCGGCGAGGGCAGTCATGGAGTCGAGGATATCGGGACGGCGGATTTGCAGCTCGTAGTAGATGACCGACAGTTCCGTACAGCCGAGAATTACGGCGTCACAGCCGGCGGCTTTCATCTTGTCCACGATGGAGAAAAACAAATCGTGGTCTGCGCATTTGCCCGCTTTCACTTGGTCGTAGATGATGTGCATCAGTTTTTGCACGGTGTCCTCGTCGGGGATCACGCATTCGAGACCGAACCGTTCGGCGACATGGGGATACACGCCCGAGGACAGGGTGCCGGAGGTGGCGAGAATGCCGACCCGGTGCAGATGCGGCACCGATTTTTTGGCGTATTTCAGCGTTTCTTCGATGATGTTGATGACCCGCACACCGACATTTTTCTGTATTTCGTCAAAGAAAAAGTGCGCCGTATTGCAGGGAATGGCGATATAGTCGCACCCGAGGGACTCCAGCATTTGGGCGTCCCGAATCATCATCGGCAGGGGATTGGGTTTTCGGCGGTCGTGGATATAGTCGGTGCGGTCGGGGATTTTCGGATTGTTGGAAACGATGGTGCGGATGTGATCCTGGTCGCAGGCGGCAGGGGTCATTTTCACGATGAGGTCGGCAAAATAGACGGTCGCCAAAGGACCGACGCCGCCGAGGATGCCCAAAGTTTTTTCCATAGGAAAACCATCGCCTTTCATACGATCTGGAAGAGATAGAATTTGAGATAATCCGTCTCGGGCACATTCCACAAAACGGGATGGTCACAGCACTGCTGCCGTGCCTCCAACTGCCGCAGCTGTACGCCCGCATCGGCGGCGGCAGACAGGAGCATTTCCCGAAACAGGTCGTCCCGCATGAAGTGGGAGCAGGAACAGGTGGCGAGATACCCGCCCCGGGGCAGCAGTTTCATGGCACGGTAGTTGATCTCCTGGTAGCCCCGTTCTGCGGCGTGCACGGTCTTGCGGCTCTTGGTAAAGGCAGGCGGATCCAAGATGATGAAATCATAGGGCTTGTCCCCCTTGGCGGCAAGCGCCGGCAGCAGGTCAAACACATCGGCGCACAGAAAATCCATGCGCTCTGTAAGTCCGTTCAGTGCGGCATTGCGCTTCGCCTGCTCGATGGCGGTCTGCGACACATCGACAGCCGTGACCCGCTCTGCGCCGCCCATAGCGGCATTG
>JAQXLO010000079.1 GCA_029012165.1 Oscillospiraceae bacterium
GCTTCGCCGTCCAGAACCACGGTGGTGTCGGGCAGGGTAAGCTCCGCACCGTTTAGATTCATGTGCAGGGTGTACTCCGCAGATTTCCACACGGCGTACAAACGGATGACGGGCGTTTCGCCGCTGCGGTCGATGTCCAAGGTGTCGAGTTCGGCTTCTTTCAGGGCGAAGGAAGCCTTGTTCCCCAGTGCGACGGTGCCGCTGTCCGCATCGGACTGGGAGAGTGCCCAGCCGAGGAAGGAATAGTATCTGCCGCCGAACTGTACCGGAGCGGTGGTGACTTCGCCCAGCGTGACAGCCTCACCGTCCAGAACCACGGTGGTGTCGGGCAGAGAAATATCCGCACCGTTCAAATCCATGTGCAGGGTGTACTCCATGCTCTTCCAAACGGCGTACAGGGTCACTGCGGTGGAGCCGTCCTGTGCAGGATCCGCATTCAGGCTGCTGCCGGTGACGTCTGCCCGGTCGGCAAAGACCACAGCGCCGTCCGCCGTATACGACCAGCCGACAAACGCACAGCCGCTCTTTTCAAAGGTGTTTTTCTTGAGTGCAGCAGTCTCATTGTAAGCGACTGCCATCTCTGTCATGCTGCCGGTACCTCCGTTGGCATCGTAGCGCACGGTGACGGGCAAGGGTGACCACTGTGCCGCCAGAGAGACGGCGTTATCGGCCATCTTGACCGTAGCCACCGCAGGAGAACCACGGCGGATCGTGATCCCCTTGACATCAAAGTCGAGGATGGTGCCGGACTTGCCGGTGCCGTTGCCGGTGCAGATTTCAAAGACTGCGGTAGAGGAGGGTTCGGCAAAGGTACGGCTGATGTTGAAGTATTTCCACTGTCCATCGGTGTAGCTGAAACCGGCCATGCCGTTGGCGTAATCATTGGATACGGCGCCGTGGTAGAGATTGACGCCGATCTGCGAGCCGCTGTTGATGCGGATAAAGCCGCTGATGTTCACGGTTTCCCCTGCGGCGACGGAGTAGGTGTCAAAGCTGATTCGGTGCCATGTATCGGTGGAAACGGCGGTTGAACCCTGCTCCCACTTGTAGTTGGTATAGGATCCGTCGGGAGCGACCGTCTTGGCAAATTCCGTCGTGATGCCGCTGCCGTTGGGATAGCCGAATACCGGGTAGTTGTAGGCGGGCGTATTGCCGGATTTCACCCAGCCGCTGAACTTGTAGCCCGTGCGGGTGGGATTGCCGAGCGTGACGTTGGAGCTGTAGTCCGCCTGGAAGGTGGTCGAATCGGTGAACGGGGAGGCATTCTTTTGGCTTGCGGCGTTGTTTTTGGTGTAGACAACGCTGTTTGTCGCCATGGTGCCGCCGTTGGGATCGACGGTGATGGCATAGGTGTTGACAGCCCAGCAGGCATACAGCGTGATCGAACTCTCATCGGGATCGACAAGGTTCAGAACTTTTTCGCCATCGGCAAAGACAGGCGTGCTGCTCTTGATCAGCGCCCATCCGTTGAAGTGGAAGCCTGTCCGGGTGAAGGCGTTGCGGGACAGCGTCTGCTCGGTGTCGAAGTAAAGAGTCTGGTCGTCCATGGAGCCGCCGGTGGCGCTTTCGCCGTCAAAGTGAACGGTGTACGAATTGGCCGTCCAGATGGCGGTATAGGTAATATCCCGGTCGTACTTCCAAGCGCCGAGGACTTCGGCATGGCGGGCAACGGTGTCGCTGCCGCTGCACTGCCAGCCCGCAAAGGTATAGCCCGTTCTGGTGGGGGCGGCAAGCTGTACTTTTTCGCCCCGTGCGCCCACTTTACCGACGGTGTAGGCGTCGTCAAACAGGACGGTGTCCGTGGTGGATGTGGTGGTACCGTTGAAGGTGCCGCCTGCGGGGCGGTAGGTCACGGTGTATTCGTTGGGTGTATAGTACAGATGGTACACAGTGTTGGGCACGTCAATGAACTGCGCACTCTCCGCAATGCCGCCCACAAGGCGGATATCGGCATAGGTTTTGGTGCCGATGCCCACGCCAAAGCGGAACTGCATATAGCAAGCCTTGGCCGGCGTCGTGGCGGACAGGGTCTGCGCACCCAAGCCGCTCTTGGAAATGCGTCCGACGTAGTTAAAGTCGGCGTCGATATAGTAAATGTATACCGTGCCGTCCGTGCCCGAGCCGGTGAAGCTGAAGGTATAGGGCGTACCGGGCAGACAGGGGACAAAATAATACTCGTCCGAGGCCATGTTGCTGCCCATGGCATAGCGGGTGAAGCTGTCCGATGCGGTGCCGGTCAGGGTGATGGAGTTGGTTTCAGCATCTACGGAAATAGAAGAGATGCCCTGGGCGTTCACGCCATCCACCGCCTCCCATTTCTTGGCGTCAAAGGCGCCGAAGGTGCCGCTGTAGGTATAGCCGGGATAGTTGTTGGGACCGACAGAAACGGTGTCACCGAAGCTGTAGTTTACGACATCGTCAGTGCCCAGCAGGTTGTGCCGGTTGGTGCTGTTGTTCACGGTGTCGGAATAGTGCTTTGCCGACAGGGAACCTGTCAGGCGAACCAGCTTCGACGGCGCACTGGCCACGCTGTCCACTGCGGCGGAGACATCGCCGGAGGAGGCGGCAGGATTGCCCAAAACATTGTACGCCTGCTTGATGATGCTGCTGTAGGTGTTCCAGGAGGCGGCAGTGTACCAAGTAGCCTTGCGCTTGCCCACTTCTTCATTGAGCCGGGAGCGCAGCGTTGCTTTGCTCAGCTGATCCACATACAGGTAGGCACGGGCTTTGGCGTCGCACACTTCATTTGTCTTTTTCTGACCCCATGCGCGCACCTGGATCCAGAAGTTGCCGGTGCCGCTGACGGATGTGTCGAACTTTTTCCCGGTGAAAAGACGTGCGCCGGAATTTCCGTTGCCGCTGTTGCTCCAAGTGCCCACCTCGGTCTCGGAGCCGCCCTGGCGTGTATAGTACAGACCGCCAACATTATCTTTTGTGTTGTTGCTGTCCGTTCTCTCGTAGTTGTCATCGAGACCGAACTGCAGGAAGGGGATCTGGCTCAAATTGGTGTAGCGGGAGGTGTCCACGTGGAACCAGCCTGCGCCGCCGGTCCAGTCCACGGAGCTGTCCTTGGCAAAGTAGCCGGAACCGCCGGTGCCGCCCTCAAAACACTTATCCACGTTGTCCTCCGAGGCAACGGGAACGGTCACGCCTTCAAACAGGCGGCCTTTGTAGGAGCCGCGGCCGTCGCCCTCGCTGCCGGAGGTTGTGCCGGAGTAGCTGTCGGGCGATGCCTGATTGTAGTTTGCGGAATGGATGCCGGCGATCCATGCAGTGACCATCATGTTGCCCTGCGTGTGCCAGTTGGTGTTGTAGCCAGACTGTGCGGTTGCGGCGATCATGGAGCTGGCGCCGATCCGGGTGGCATAGAGCGTCGAGTATGCCTTGACGCTGAAAGAGCCGCCGCTGGTGGTATAGGTGGCCGTCCAAGTCAGCTGGGACGTCGTGCCGCCGGAAACTTGGGCGGAAAGCACGCCGCCGGAGGTGCTGGTGGAGAGGGTGTTGCTGTTGGACTTGACGGCGCCGATGGTGGGCTCCGAAAGGAAGCCGATGTCGCTGGTCACGGTCAGCCCAGTGACCTTTGCCGTGCTGTCGGAGCACTTGAAGTAGATGTTGCCGGATGTCTTGGCGCTGTCCACGATCAGTGCGCCGGCATCGGTGTTGTCACGGTCAATATAGTACTGGAAGGTTCTGCCGTCGTTAGGCTGGAGGTAGATCGTTTCGGGAACATAGAAAATGACGGACGGCGCCTGATAGACTGCGGACACCTTTGCCAGCTGTCCCTTCAGCGTGGTGTAGGCGCTGTTCAGACCGGTCAGTGCCTGCTGAATCTGTTCCTGTGTCGCAGTGGGATTGCCCAAAACGATACCCGCCGTGCGCAGCTGCGTCTGGAAGTTGGCAAAGCCGACATAGGAGTTCGTCCTCTCCACCGCCAGCGTCGAGGCCAGTCTGTATGCGGAGCGCAGGGCAGACTTGTCCACCAGCGTGACGTGCAGACGGGCAGCGCTGTACACCTGGACATAGCTGCGTCCTGCCGTGCCGTCATACAAGCCGTTGGTGTAAATGCGGTTCCACAGATAGAAATTCGACGCCGTGGAGTCGGAAATGGCGCAGTCGATGCGTGTAGCGGAATAGAAGGACTCCGCCGTACCGCTCTTGCCGCCGAAACTGTCGGTGACGTTGTAGTCCGTGTAGGTCACCGCAGCGGTCAGGGAGCCGTCCGTGGTGGTGCCGCAGGCATAGCGAGCAAAGCCGTTGTACTCCCATGTGTTGTAATACTGGTAGTTTGCCGCCTGCAAATAGGGAATCTGGTTCAGGTTGGTATAGCGGCTGCGATCCACCGTGATCGCACCGGTGGAAACCGTGCCGGTATTCTGTGTGCAAATCCAAGAATCGTTGTCTGCAAGATTTTCGTAGTAGATGCCGCCGTTGGTCGCTGATGTGAGGTACTTATCCGCATTGTCCACGCACCCGGAACCCCAGTTTTTCACGCCTGCGGCTTCGAGCGCCTGCGTCTGCGGGTTCGGCACATCGTTGGCGCCGCCCCATGTGCGGTTGCCCACATAGGTGCTGTCCGCCGCCTGGAAGCCTGTCAGCACGCTGGCCGAGCCCTTGACCATGCGTTCGGTCGCAGAGGCTGCGCCGGTGCGTGCACGAAATGCCTGTCCGATGACGTCGAGGGAAGGACGGTAAACATAGGTATAGGCGTAGGATTCGTAGGAGACGCTGTTCATGGAGTAGGACGCCTTCCACTCGATGACGCCGCCGTTCCGGGCGCTGCCGGTGTTGGAAAAGGTGGTGGAAAGCGATGTTGTCTTACCCGTGCCGCTGCTATAGGTGCTGGATGCGTCACTGCGGGAAATTTTCAGATTCGTGACGGGCACATCGGTGTGGAAGTAGATCTGTCCCTGCGTCTTGGCGGGATTCGCTTCCGGCACGCCCGACGGGGATGCGTCCACAAAATAGGTATAGGTAGTCCCGGCCGGGTCGAGATAGATCGTTTCCGGCACCAGGAACAGAACTGCGGGCGAGGTGCTCGCCGAGCTGTTGGGACGGCCATCGGTCTCCAGCGGTGCGTCGCTGCTCCACGCACTGGCTATCATGGCCGGGTTCGCAAAGCAGCACGTTGTTGCGACCATCACAATCGCAAGCAGTGTGCTGAGAGAACGTCTGCAAAAATTCTTTGCCATGTATATTTTCCTCCTTTTGAAGCCGTGCAAACAGAAAAAATTATAGTTTATACATCGTATAGTATAGCATACTGTTATATTTATTTCAACATTTTTTAGGAGGTTTCGGCACTTTTTTTGGATATGTCTACAAAAAATGCGTTCTTCACGGAAAATTGTGGGATTCGTGTTTCGCACCGGGGAACCCCCGGCGAGGGTTCCCCACGCTAAAACAGTCCACCGGACTGTTTTGGTTCCCCTCCTGCACTTTTCTTTTGTTAAGGCAATGCCACACAATCGGGGTGTGCGGATTGCGAAGCAAGATTTTTCGTCAGGTTGCACAGAAAGACCGCCGACTTGCTGACGCAAGTCAAGGGATTTTTGTGTAAGCTGACGGAATAAGATTCAAGCAATGCGTGTGCCTCGATTTGTGCGGTATTGCCTTCGGATTTCGCCGACTGCGGTCGGCGACCAAAGGCGCCGCCTTTGGAATCCGCAAGCCTTTAAAAAGGCTTGAGCGAAACTTTTCATTCCCAAACTTCCCGTGATGAATCAAACTTTACGCCTTGTGACCTATAATCAAAAATCGCCCGTGTCGATTATGTTCGGCACGGGCGATAAAGTTTTGTTCGTCAGGCTTCGACAGTGTCTTCCGCTTTTTTGGCGGCCTCTTTGGCTTCTTTTGCGGCTTTCGCTTCCGTCTCGGCTTTCGCTTTGGCGGCGTTCACCGTCTGCATCATGCCGCAGAAAACCTCTGCGATGGTGTCTGCCGTGGCGGGACCGAGGGAGTTGGTTTCCTCGTAGTGGCGGCGGCCGTGGCGGTCTCGTGCCGCCTCAAAGTACGGCGTTTCGGCGTGCAGGAGGAAATCGTTTTTCGGCAGGACATAGCCGACCTCGTCATTGGCAAGACCGAAAATCAGCATATTCGGATCGTTTGCGATCTCCAGCAGGGGAACGGGATTGACCTCGGCGCCGTAGCCGGAGGCGGATTCGTCACAGTCGAGGTAGCCGCCGTAGGCCAGCTCCGGGAACAGTTCGCAGGGCAAAAGGAGAATTTTCTGTCCGCCGATCTCCAGGTAAGTCATCTCGGACTTGAGGGCGAAGCCGAGGGAGGCACCCTCCATATAGTAGCCCTTTGCCTGCAAAATGTGGGCAAATTTTGCCGTCATGAGCATGGTGTTGTCCGCATCAAAATAGAATTCCTGACGCAGGACGTTGATACAGGGGGAGAGTTTCTTTTCCTTGCCGATGGACATGGCGTAGCCGGCCAGCTTTTCACCGATCTGCCGGGTGTTTTCGGCGAAGTCGCCGCCTGCTGCACGGATCTCCTTTTCGTTGGGAATGTCCATGGAGATCATGCCGCCGATGGCGCCGACAAAGTAGGCGGTTTCCGCACCGGTCTCCCGGCGGATGGCTTCACGCATATAGCCGGGGAAGTCGGCGCTGACACGGGAATTGCAGCCCTGCAAGGATTCGGAGTGGGAGGCAAAGTTCAGCAGCCAAGTCTCCCGTGTGCCGTCCTTGGGCGCAAAGCGCAGACGGGTCAGCGTTTTGGAGTAGACGATGGGGGTGCGGATGTCCTCCTGCATATCCGGAACCTCGATGGTGCCGAGGAAGAGGGAACCGCTGCGGCGATCCTTATAGGCGTCGATGGCGGCCTTTTTGACCTGCGCATAGAAGAATTTCATGTAGCTTTTATCCCGCCCGGACAGGGGCAGGGGACCCCATGTGCCCATGGTGTCGATGGAGGCGTGGTTGTGGGTACTCATGATGTTGATGCTGCGGCAGTCCGTGGTGCGGGCAAAGTCCGCAAGGGATTCCCGGATGCCGTTCACATCGGCGTTGAGCAGTCCGACGGTGTCGATGGAGATCAGCAAAACGGCGCCCCTGCCGGAGTTGTCGTCCATCCAGACGGCGTGGGCATGGGGTTCGTCGAGGTAACCGGTCGCCGGATTATTTTCACCGTAGCCGGCGACGTAGTAGGTTTTCTGCATGAAGTCATCGGGGAAAACGGTGGCTTTGCCGAAGCCGACGGTGTAGCAGCTGCCGCCCTTCAGACGGTAGTCCTCCGGCTCTGCCTGCGCAATGGCGGGCAGGGGAGTCGCTTTGCGTCCCACGGCGCCCACGGCGGAGAAGGCGGCACGCAGTCCCTTGCTCAGCAGTACCTCGCCCTTGTCGGTCACGTCTTTCTTAAGCTTGTTGAAATCCATAATGGTACCTCACTTTGTCGTTATGGTCGTTATGTATTTTGCGGGGATGCGGTCGAGCAGTTTTTGGAACCAGGCACGCACTTGATCCCAAAATGCGGAGATCTTGCCGCCGTCTTTGACGGGGAACAGGTCTGCACGCAGGCCCATTTTGGCGCCGATACGCCGGGCGACTTGGCGATTCTCGATGTGTTCTCCGTCCTTGATCAGGTCATCGCTGCCGAAAACCAGCAATGGCACATCTGTGCCGGTGTGGGAAGTTTTGGTATAGGTATATGTGCCGTCGATGCAGGTGATGCCGCCGGTCTCGTGGTCTGCGGTGACCACCACGAGGGTGTGACCGTCCGCACGGGCGAACTGCACGGCGGTTTCCACGGCGTTGTCAAATTCCTCCACGGCTTCGGCGGCGCCGGCCACCTTGGCATCGTAGCTGTCGCTTCCGTTGCTGCGGTGGCTGAACTTGTCGATGTGTGCACCCTCCACCATGAGGAAAAAGCCGTTGTCGTTTTCCAGCTGGGAGATGGCCTTGGCAGTCATCTGGGACAAGGTGGGTGCATCAGAGTCAGGGGATGTGGCGGTTTTCCAGGTTTCGCCGTAGTTAAACTGGGCGAAACTGCGGCTGCCTTTTTCCAAAGCATCCATCTCGGACTTGGTGCGGATGACGGTGAAGCCGTTCTCCTTGGCAAGGGATTCGTCAAAATCATCGCTGGATGCGCCCCAGATCAGGTCAAAATCGGATGTGACCTGCTGGGTGCAGATGTCCTTGGAGTTGCCGCGCGCGGAGGTGTGGGCAGTGAAGGACGCAGGCGTGGCGCCGTCGTTGGAGTCGGTGGTGATGACGCCTGCCGCTCTGCCGGAAAGCTTCGCCGCCTCTGTGAGGGAGCGGGGCACGGAGAACAGCCCGAAGGTGTCATAGGGGTACACACCAACGCAGCCGTTGTTTGTGCGCACACCGCAGGCGAGTGCCGTTCCGCCGGCAGCGCTGTCGGTGACGGAACTGCTGAAGGAGCGGGTCTTGGAGCCGCCGTGCAGGTCGCATTCCTCCTCCATGAACAGGGAAATGCCCCGTTCCTGTTTGGCGAGCTGCAGGTGATTTTCTCCCATGCCGTCCCCGATCATCAGGATAACATTGGTATACGTCTCGTCCTGCGCCGTGACGCTCAGAGATGCGAAACTGCACACAAGCAGTGCGCAAAGCAGTAAAGAAATTGTTTTTTTCATGGTATCCCTCCTGTCTTTTGAGGTTATTATATAATTTTTTGTAGGAAGTGTCAATCCGGTGTAGTTATTTTTTACAAAAATATGCATTGAAATTATATCGAAAATACGGTAAAATGAAAGCTGTAAACGTATATAAAGGAGCGGTGTCTCATGAAAAAGATAAAAAGGACGGCTTTGGCGTTTCTGCTGGTGCTTGCGGTGACGGCGGCACTGGTGCCCTCGGTGTGTCTGTCTGCGTTCGCCGCAGCATGGACAGGCGGCACGACTGTGCCGACCATGAATGCACAGGGGTATTACCTGATCGACACCCCGGAGAAGCTGGCGTGGTTCTCCGAGCGGGTCAACAGCGGGTACAATTCCATCAACGCCAAGCAGACGGCGGATCTCGACTTGGGCGGTCTGTCGTTTACCCCCATCGGCACGGCGGCATATCCGTTTTTGGGCGTCTATGACGGCGGCGGGTGCACCGTGGCAAAGCTGAAGGTGACCGGGGATGCGGAGAACAGAGGCATGTTCGGCGTGATCGGCACGACCAAGACCACCGAGACCATCACGGACGAATGGGGCGACACCTACACCGAGAGCACCTATACGCCCTCGCAGGTCAATAACATCGTCCTGAACGACTGCGATGTCAGCGGCACCAAATACGTGGGCGGCGTTGTCGGCTATTCGGACGGCGGCTCCATCACCGGCTGTTCCGTCAGCGGCACGGTGCAAAATACCGGCTCCGGCACGGGCGGCATTGTGGGCTATCAAAAGGCGGGCGCCACGGTTCTGAACTGTCTGAACAGCGCCGCCGTCAGCGGGGAACTGCGTGTGGGCGGCATTGCCGGCTACTGCTACAGCAACACCGAGGTTCGGGGCTGCTGCAATGTGGGCACGGTAACGGGACAGAATTTCGTCGGCGGCATCGTGGGTCTGTCCTCGGGCAGTGACGTCAGCCACTGCTACAACAAGGGCAGTATCAGCGCCACGGAAAACACCTGCGGCGGTCTTGTTGGCTATGCGATGTACGGCGATATCTATTGTATGTACACCATCGGCACCGTCAGCTGTACCGGGGAATATACGGGCATCGCTTTCGGCAATGTGCTGTACGGCACCATGATGGCCAAGTGCTACTATGACCGGGACAACACCGACATGACGGATCTCTTTGCCACACCGGCGGAACACGCACTGATGATGGATGAGACCTTTTTGACAACGCTCAACTTCCACTATGACATTTTTGTGGGCGACTATTTCCAGACCAATAACGGCTATCCCATCCTGCGCTGGCAGCTGGTGGCGTGGGACGGCTCCGTGGGTGAGCCGGAGACGGACGCAAACGGCGTTTATCTGCTCACCAACGGCAGTGAGCTGGCATGGTTTGCGGCGCTGGTCAACGGTACGCTGTCCGACACGGCGCAGAACACCGCCGCCAATGCACGGGTGACCAAGGATATCCTGCTCAATCCTGCGATCTTTGACGAGACCGCCAACATCTGGACGCCCATCGGCACGGAGGATTCCCCGTTCACCGGCACCTTTGACGGCGGAGAATACCGCATCAGCGGCATCTACATCAGCGATACGGAAAAGAATATGTCCGGTCTGTTCGGCATGATCGGCGCCGGCGGCACGGTAAAGAATATTTTCATCGAGACGTCCAAGATCTACGGCTACAGCCACATCGGCATGATCGCCGGGCAGAACAACGGCACCATCCAGAACTGCTTCAACTACGGCACCTTGCAGGCGACGTACTATTCCGGCGGCATCGCAGGCGTCAACGAAGGCACGATCCGGAACTGCGGCAACATCGGCGAGGAGCTGGGCAGCAACTATTCCGGCGGCATCACCGGCAGCAATAACAGCACCGGCGTCGTCAACAGCTGTTTCAATATGGGCTATGTCACGGGCGTACAGCGTACCGGCGGCATCATCGGCAACAACAACGGCAAGATCCAGTACTGCTACAATGCGGGCACGGTCAACGGCGGTGCGTCTGTGGGCGGTCTGGTCGGCTATCAAAACAGCAGCGTTTCCGGCGGCTTTACGGCGTGCTACAATATGGGTCGTGTCTCCGGCCTGAGCAACAGCAAGGGCGCCGTGGTCGGCTACAACCTGAACGGCAACGTGACCTACTGCTACTACGACAGCGAACGCTCCAATGCGACGGACAGTGTGGCAACGGCCAAGACCACGGCGGAAATGGCAGAACCCACCGCCGTTTCGGCGTTCAGCGGTTTCAGCACGACCTACTGGGTGGATCGTGCGCCGGATCAGTATTTTGACTACTGTCCCGAGCTGCGGGTATTTTACAATTCCACCAACACTCTGCTCAAAAACACGTCCAAGGAAAGTGCGGCAGTGCTCAAGCCGTCCTACGTCGTCATGGCAGAGGTGGACGGCGAAATGCATACATACTACGACTCCCTGCAGGCCGGCAGCAGCCACATCGGTACGGGTGCAGGTACGCTTTCCGTGCTGCGTGACCATGCGATGACCCAGACCATGACGGTGCAGGGCAATGTTACGGTTACGGACAACGGCGAAACGCATACCGTGCAGCGGGGTGACAGCTTCAGCGGCAGTTTCTTCTCTGTCGAGGGGGCGCTGACCGTGCAGGGCACCGGTGAGAACACCCTGGTTTTGGATGGCGGCGTCGCTTCTTCGAGGACGGGCGATGCGCTGGTACTTGTAAATGTGGACAGCACCCTGACACTGGAGGACGGTGTGCTGCTGCAAAACAATACCTCGGAGGATAACGGCGGCGGACTTTACATCGACGGCGGCACCGTGGTCATGAACGGCGGCACCATCACGGGCAATACGGCGCTGCGCGGCGGCGGTATCTACAACCACGCCGGATTCCTGACTGCCAACGGCGGCACCGTTTCGGGCAACACAGCCTCCGTCAACGGCGGCGGTATCTTCGCTGACGGAAAATATTCCGAGACGAATCTGGCGGGTCTGACCGTGTCCGGCAATACGGCGGGCAACGGCGGCGGTATTTGCAGTGTCGGCAGTCCTGTCAGTATGACGGGCGGCACTCTTTCCGACAACACGGCGACCACCGGCGGCGGCGTTTACACCAACGGTACCTTCCATATGGCGGGCGGCACCATCACCGGGAACATCGCCGTGACCGGCTCCGGCATCTACGACAACGGTACGCTGGAAATGGCAGACAATGCCTTTGTGGCGCAGAACAACGACGTCTACCTCGTCTCCGGCAAGACGGTGGTCAATACGGCGCAGATCAAGACAGACGGCTTGGTGGCGTATCTGACCGTGGCGGATTACGCAGTGGGCACCCGTGTACTCAGCGGCGATTTCTGCGCATCCAACTACGCCAAATTTGTTTTGAATGTTCCCCTGAACGAGACGGAACTGAATATCAATTCCACCGGCTATCTGGTGGACAAGGAAATCTCCAACGTGGCCAAGGTCAGCGTGTTCGGCGCCTATGATGTGTTCTACACCTCCTTGAAGGAGGCGGTGGATTCCATCGGCGAGGGCACGGGTCTTGTGTGCATGGTCGGGGATGACAGCATCGGGGAGACCATCGAGGTGCGCGGCAATGTGACGATCATCGGCGATGAAACCGGCGGTCGAACCCTGTCCCGCTACCGCACCTGCACAGGCAATATGTTTACGGTCGCAGAGGGTGCGACGCTGCAATTCGGTGCGGCAGGCTCTGCGGACAATACGGCGCTGTATGTGGATGGCGGCAGTCAGCTGTACGGCACCTACGGCGGCAGTATGATCAGCAGCAGCGGCACAGTCAAGCTGTATGACGGAGCAACCCTTTGCAATGCCTCCACGCTGCAAAACGGCGGCGTGGTCAGCGGTACCGGCAGTGTGGAGATCTGCGGCGGCAGCATTAGCGATTGCAGTGCGGCGAACGGCGGTGCGGTCTGCATGACGGGCGGCACACTGCAAATGACGGACGGCGCAGTCACCGGCTGCTCCGCTTCCGAAAACGGCGGTGCCATATATCTTCTGGGCGTCGAAGCGGCGATCCAGAGCGGCACCATCTCCGGCTGTACGGCGGAAAATGGCGGCGCTGTCTATGCCGGTGCAGAGGCGGTGCTTTCCCTGCAGGGCGGCACCCTTACCGAGAATGAAGCGGTCTACGGCGGTGCGGTTCTGGCGGACAACGCCGAGTTTACCATGCCCGGCGGCACAGTTACCGTTGTGATCACCGATGAAAACGGGGATATCTCCTACACGGAGGTGGAGGTCACGGCAACCGTCAGCGCCAACCACGCAGAAAACGGCGGCGGCATCTATCTGCGCTCCGGCAGCGGCGATTTCTCCGCCGGTTCCATCGAAAACAATACCGCCGATGTGGGCGCTGCGCTGTATATTGAGCCGGACGCCGCCTTCACGATTCGGGATGACGCCTCTATTTCCGGCAACACGGCCGTACACGGCAGCAGCAGTATTTATGACAACGGCACGCTGAGGATCCGTTCTGCGGTGCTCAGTGCAAGCGATACGGTCTATCTGGTCAACGGCAAGACCATCGTTCCCGAGGGCACACAGGCAGGGGCGACCATTGTCCCCGCATCCTATGCGATCGGTACGCAGATTTTGACCGGCGACAGTGTGGCAGCGCTGTACAGTGGCTTCAGTATCGCCAATGCCCGCTTCTTCGTGGCAGCGGACGGCAAGCTGGACACCGACACCCTCTCGCTCAAGGAAAGCTCCCACATGGTCGTGGATTACGACAACGGCATCATCACCGGTATTGACGTCACCCGCAACACCACGGCACAGATGCGTGAGGAATTTGACAATGCCGACGCATCCCTGTCCTTTGCGGCAGCGGACGGTACGGCGCTGGCAGACGATGCCGCACTGACCACGGGCTGCCGGATTCTCCTGTCCGACGGCACAGGCACTGTTTTGGACAGCAAGACCTTCGTTCTGGTGGGCGATGTGGACGGCGACGGCGACTTCGATGCCGAGGACGCTGTGTATGTCCATGCGATTGTCGGCGGCTTGTTCACCGAACAAAATGCGACTGCGGCAATGCGCCGTGCGGCGGACGCCAACAACGACGGTGCGGTGGACGGCACAGATGCGGCCCTGCTGCGTGCGTGCGGAATGCTGCGTGCCACAGTGACCCAGCCGTAAAACAGAATACCAACCGCCGACGGTGAAAAGAAAGCGCCGTCGGCGGTTTTTTAGGTTCATTGCGATTTTTGTGGGATTAAAATTCGCTCAAGCCTTTTCAAAGGCTTGCCAGCTTGTCGAAAAAGTATTTTCGGCAAGCTGGTAGACTGGCGAGAAAGGATGCCCGATGCCGTTTTCTTCGGGCGATAGGCGTACAAGGGTACTCCGAGCCCGAAAAAACGGCAAGCATACAAGCATCGGCACGGCTCGATGCCGTGCCGATGCTTGTATTTTGTATGGTCTGTCGATGCTTCCGACTTTTCTTAAAGTGTCTTGTGTGCGCTCGGGCGCCTTTATCGACAGTCTGGCAAGCCTTTAAAAAGGCTTGAGCGAAGCTTTATATCCCAAAAAAATCCGTGATGAACCAATTATTTTTTTGTCCAGCCTCGGGGGATTTCTCTGAAATCGGGGGAATCGCTCAGCAGTCCGCCGCTCCCCTCACAGATGCGCTTGATGCCCAATTCCACGAAATCCGCATACAGCGCCTTGTTGGCTTCGATTCGTTTCTGCGGGCGCAGGGCAGAAAATTCGCCGTACTTGTTGCACGCCTTCCAATAGCGCCAGGAAAGCTCCGAGCGACGGATGTGCTCGAGCTGTGCATCCGTCTCGGCATTCTCCTTCGCTTTGCTCCAGAGCAGATCCATATACCTGCGGTCAGCCCCGGTCAGCAACAGCACGGACTTGTCGGTCATTGCTGCGTAAATGCCCATTTTTAAGCCGAATCTGCCGGTGGCTTGTGTCGTTTTGTCGATATAGGCACGGACATACTGCCAGCTGTTTTCGCCGTAATACGCACGCAAAAAGCCGTTCATCTCCCGCTCATAGTCCATGTCGGGATCCCACATCAGCTTCGAGAGCAGATAGGCGCGCAGTTCCGCAAACTCCGCATCACTCTCCCTTGCGGTGTAGTTGCCCTCCTCGTACACGCCCACCACATGGTGCTCGGCAAAAAAGCGCATATTCTCCTGCATGACGCCGAAGTTCGGGAATGGACCTAAGTAGTTGCTGTAGTTGGTGGTATAGTCCCAAACGTACAGGCGCTCGCAAATCTCCGACCAACGCACGATATCCTCACTGAATTTCACGTTTTGCGTGCACAGAGGATCATTCAGCGGATGGGCAAAACAGCACTCGATGGAACACAGGCGCACAATGACGTTTTGTCTCGGCACCGTGATCTTCGGGGGCTTGCGGGTGTACTGGTAGGCGAAGGTGTCGATCTCCACATTGGTAAATCCGGCATCCTCCACCGCCTCGGCCACCGCATTGACAAAGCGCAGCAGCGTACCCGAGGGACTGCCCTCCTGCGTATCCGTGGCGGCACACTGCGCACAGCGGCAATATTTTTGATTATCGTTCTGGGTAAGGGAGACGATCTTCTTGGTGGGATTCTCCCGAATGGCATCCAGCACCTCCCGTGTCACGGTCGCCAGTGTTTCGGGGTTGGACAGGCACAGCTGATCGGGAATGCGTTTGCCGTCTTTGTCCATGGCAAACCATTCGGGATGGGCTTCAAAATACGTGTCGGCGGCGCAAAACTGCGTCGTCAGCGTATGGGCGAAGGAGCCGATATAGTCCACCGTGCCGCCCTCTTGCGCAGAAAGCGTACGGTACGGTCCGCCGTTGAGCCGGTTGGCACAGCTGTACTCCTTGTTCGCAGAGCGATTGGGGCTGATCCAGTCTGTCTCACGAAATTCAAAGGTCGGGACGAACGTCTTTTCGTAAACGGGGATCTGCGGGTCATCCGTCGTGGGAATCACGGTCAGCTTCTCCGTATACCAGCGGCAGTTAAAGCAATCCTCCAAAAACGTGTACACGGCGTACATCGTTCCTCGCACGGCACCGCCGGTGATGAGGATCCGTTCCGGCGCCGTGCGGATGCAAATGCCGTCATCCCCCAGCTTTCCGTAGTCCACGCCGTCCTGCCGGGCAGTGGGACCGACGACGATCTCCTTGGCGTTTGTCTGCGTGTCGGGGACAATGGGCAGCTCCAGACCTGTGATCTGCCGAAGATAGTTTTGCAAGATCACGGCGGCGTTGTAGGTGCAGTCCGCACGATTTCCGGCGGACACGATCACATAGTCCCCCGTCAGCGAAAAAGTCTCCCCCTGCACCGTTTCGGGCAGGGGCGGATCCGCTTTCAGGATCTTTGCGGGATTGTGCACAGCGGTAACGGAAAAGATCGCTCCCAAGATCAGAGAGATACAGGAACGCAGGATGCGGGTGGCCATGGTCGTCACTCCTTATTTTTTCTTTTTCAGCGTGGGAAGCAGTACACATACGGCAACCAGAATCACGGCGCCGATCAGGATAAAGACAGGCAGTTTGGATTGCGGGTCGCTGCCCGTGGCGGGAACGCCGTCGGCGGCAAACACCGTCTGAAACAGCACCGTGCCGACGCTCAAAAGCATCAGCGCCGCCAGCACGATGGAAACGATACGGATAATGAGAGTACGTTTTTTGCTCATGGGAAATTTAAACCTCCGTTTGCAATTGAACTGTCAAATGTTGAGAATGGAACGCATACTGTCGGCGATCTTCTCCTCCAGCGCCTGGGCACCGGCACGATCGGCGGCGACAGCCGTGATATAGATTTTGATCTTCGGCTCCGTGCCAGACGGGCGGACGATCACCGCACTGTCGTTGGGCAGAGCGTAGCGCAGTACGTTGGAGACGGGCAGGTCGATGGGCGTTTTCTGCCCGGTGACGGTGTCCATCGTCTCCTGCTTTTTGTAGTCGGACACCGAAAGGACGGGCAGTCCGGCAATTTCGGTGGGCGCATTTTCCCGCAGACCGTCCATCAGCGCCGCCATCTTCTGCATCCCACTGGCGCCCTCAAAGGAGAAGTTCAGCAGGCTGTTTTGATACATCCCGTGTTCCCTGTACAGCGCCTGCATAACGTCGATGAGCGTCTTGCCCTGCGCATTGTAGTACGCCGCCATCTCGGTGATGAGCATGGACGCCACCACAGCATCCTTGTCACGGGCATGGGTACCGGCGAGATAGCCGTAGCTTTCCTCCATGCCGACGACAAAGCGATCCGCCTCCCCGGCGTTCTCCAGCCGGGTAATCAGCTCGCCAATATACTTAAAGCCCGTCAGCAGACTTCTGGTCTCGCCGCCGTATTTTTGGGCGACCTTGGTGACCAGCTCCGTGGTGACAAAGGACTTGATGACCATGGGCGACTGCGGCAGTGTGCCGTTCTTTTGACGGCAGGAGAGGATATACTCCGTCAGCAGTACGCCGACTTCGTTGCCGCTCATGAGCTTGTATTCCCCGCCGTCCCGGACTGCGATGCCCACACGGTCACAATCGGGGTCGGTCGCCAGCAAAAGGTCGGCGCCCTGCTTTTGCGCAAGCTGCAATGCGCAGGCAAAGGCTTCACGAATCTCGGGATTCGGGAACGGGCAGGTGGGGAAGTTGCCGTCCGGCAGTTCCTGCTCGGGCACCACGGCGACATCCGTCTGCCCGATGCGGCGCAGAATCTCCCGCACCGGCTTGTTGCCCGTGCCGTTGAGGGGCGTATAGACCAGTTTCAGGTGCGCCTTTTCGCAGATGCCGGGGTTGATCTGCTGTTTGAGCACCTCGGCATAGAATCTTTCGCAGATATCCTCGCCGATATACTCTATCAGACCCTTTTGCAGACCCTCGTCAAAGTCCATGGTGCGCACACCTCGGAACATATCCGTTTTCTGAATAAACCCGTAGGTGATCGCCGCCGCTTCGTCGGTCATCTGGTAGCCGTTGGGATCGTAGCACTTGTAGCCGTTGTACTTCGCCGGGTTGTGGCTGGCGGTGATGATGATGCCGGAGCTGCACCGCAGTGCCCGCACGGCAAAGGAAAGCATGGGTGTGGGTACAAGCTCCGGGTAGATATAGACCTTGATCCCGTTGGCCGCCAGCACCCCTGCGGCACCCTTGGCGAAAACGTCCGAGCAGATGCGGGAATCGTATGCGATGGCAACGCTGGGGCTGTCAAAGGCCGAGTGCAGATAGTCCGCAAGCCCCTGGGTCGCCTGATTGACGGTATATTTGTTCATGCGGTTGGTGCCTGCGCCGATCACGCCGCGCAGACCCGCCGTGCCGAATTCGAGGGAGCGGTAAAAGCGGTCGAGGATCTCGTCCTCCTTGCCGCCGATGGCAAGCAGTTCCTTTTGAAGGTCGGCGTCCTCTTGGGTCGCTTCCAGCCAGAGCCTGTACAGTGCATGAATATCCTGCATAAAAATCTTCCTTTCTATATGGCAGCACCACACACCCGATTGTGCGGTATTGCCATAACAGTTTTTCACTTTATATGATACCCGTTTTCCCCGGCGCTGTCAATGATTTTGCCCTGTAAAAAAAGCGCCAATGCCGCCATGAAATCCTCCGTTTCCCGAAATTGCGGCAGATAGGGCGCCAGTTCCCCTGTTCTCGAGCGTACGGACGCCACGCCGTGCCGCAGCAATTTTTCCGCAGGCGGCGAAAGATACGCCTGCATTTTTTCGGCATCCCGGCGAAACAGCAGTGTGCCGTGGGTCAGGGTACGTCCGCCGGACTGCCGCTGCGCACAGCCGGATATCTTTTTGCCGTAAAGCAAAATATCGTTGCGTCCCGAAAATTCCGCCGGCAAATGCAGCGTTTGCAGAAAATCCAAAATGGGCTGAACGGCAGTGGGAATGTCGAAACTGCCGTTTTGGATGAAGGAAAAGTTCACATTGTGAAGGTCATGGTAAACGGCGCCGCCGCCGGTACAGCGGCGCACCACCGGCACGCTCGCTCGGCAAAGGGGCGTTGTCTCCGCCAGGGGATCCTGATTCCTGCCGATGATCACGCACGGCTCGTTGCGCCACAGGAGAATAAAAGATTCCCGCCGCCGAAGGAAAAGCTCTTCCTCGGCAGCGAGATTTTTCATAGGATCGGTAAAGGGCAGGGTCATAAATTGGGTTTTGTCGGACATACCGCACCTCCCGAAGAATCAGGAAAACTTCTTCTCCACGGCGTTGTACACTTCCCGCAGGGCGACGCTGTCCTTGTGGACACTGTAGCCGTCGGTGATGGGTTTGAGATACGCCGCAAAAGGCTCCGCACACATTTCCAAAAGGCAGGAAAGCTTGTGCGATTGCAGGTTTTCATCGCTCTCGGCGGACTGCTTGACCACCAAAAAGATGTAGTCGTTCGTTTCGATCACCCGTGCGGCGCCCTCGTCCATTTTCTGCACACTGGCAAAAAATTCCGACGGGTAGTTGTTGATCTTGCGGTTGATGGTCACGGTTTCCGCTTCGGTGGACGCCATGAACGAACGGTCGGCATAATCCTTGCAGACATCATCGGGGGAACTGCCGGCAAGCACACGCTCGCACATCTCGGTAAAGCACTTCTCTGCCTCCCGAATCTCCGCCTCGGACAGCCTCTCCCCCGTCCCCGAACGGGTCAAATACCCATTGATGGAGCGGAAAGTCACATAGTTGACGGCGTAGTACGCATCCAGCTCGATCTTGGACACCGCCTGTGCGCCGCCTTCGCCGTACTTGTGCTCGATGAGCGCCTTGCGCTTGGCTTCGTTGGTCTCGTACTTGGTGACGGTCTGCTTTTCGATGCCCACGGACTGATAATACTTTTTATAAAAACTCCACTTGGTGGACACGTTTTCGGCGATCTGCATTTTGTATTCCGGCGACAGACGCAGTCCCTCGCTTGCAAAGGCGCTGCCCACAGCCGCATAGTCCACGCAAAGCCGGATCGCCTGTTCCCGCACTGCGTCCTCGTCATCGGCGGCAACACCGTAGGCTTCGGGGGTGCGCAGAACCAGCGTCAGGTAGTAAGCGTACAAGTCAGCGCCGATCTCGGCACCCGACACGGTCAGTGCGGGCGCTTCCTCTTTGCTCCACGGCATGGTACAGCCGCACAGTGTCAGCAATACAAGGCAAAGACAGACAACGCACTTCATTGTTTTTTTCATGGCGGTCAATCCTTTCCTTCCAAAATATCAAACGCACGGCTGAGCACGGACAGCCGATCCTCCTTTTGCCCGACACGGATGGCGATATGCGGCTTCGCCGCCGCACTGACCAAAATCCTGCCGTGCATCTTGGACGCCAACAGGCGAATTTTGTCCATGTCCAGCTCCTCGATAAACAGCATCATCCTGCCGCCGCTTTCCTTGATTTCGTAGATCCCGTGCCGCAGGGCACTGCCCCGCAAGAGCGACACCGTGATCAATCCCTGCACACAGGCGGGCGGGTCACCGAAGCGGTCGAACAGTTCGTCCAGAACGTCCTCCGCCTCCTCCCGGGTGCGGATGTCCGCAATGCGGCGGTACATATACAGCTTTTGCGGCACGCTCTCGATGTAGTCCGGCGGAATGTGGGCGTCGATGGGCAGGTCGATGGTGCATTCCCGCTCGGGGGCAGGTTTCTTTTCGCCCTTTTCCTCGCTGACCGCCTCCGCAAGCATTTTCAGGTACATATCGTAGCCCACCGCCTCCATGTGCCCGTGCTGTTGGGCGCCGAGGATATTGCCTGCGCCACGCAGCTCCAAGTCCCGCATGGCGATCTTGAAGCCCGAGCCGAACTCGGTAAATTCACGAATCGCATCCAGACGGTGGGTAGCGATCTCCGTCAGCTCCTTGCCCCTGGTAAAGGTGAGATAGGCGCACGCCCGGCGGGTGGAGCGTCCCACACGACCTCGAATCTGGTGCAGCTGCGCCAGCCCCATGCGGTCGGCGTTTTCGATGATCAGGGTGTTGACGTTGGGCACGTCCACGCCCGTCTCGATGATGGTCGTGCAGACCAGCACATCGATCTCGCCCTCCAAAAGTCCTCTCCAAACCTCGCTCAGCTCGTCCTCGGACATTTTGCCGTGGGCAATGCCGATATGGGCATCGGGCAGCATCGCCTTGAGCTGTCCCGCTGTTTTTTCTATGGTTTCCACACGGTTGTGCAGATAGTACACCTGTCCGCCCCGGCGCAGTTCCGTCAAAATAGCCTGCACCAGCACCTCCATGTTGTGCTCGATGACGTAGGTCTGCACGGGGTAGCGATCCCGTGGCGCCTCCTCCAAAACGGACATATCCCGTATGCCCGACATCGCCATATTCAGCGTGCGGGGAATGGGTGTCGCCGTGAGGGTCAGCACGTCCACATTCGGGAACATCTCCTTGAGTTTCTCCTTTTGCTGAACGCCGAAGCGCTGTTCCTCGTCCACGATAATCAGTCCCAGATCCCGGAATTGGACGTCCTTGGAAATGAGCCGGTGCGTACCGACCACGATATCCACGCCGCCACGCTCCAGCTGCTTCACCGTTTCTTTTATCTGCTTGGGTGAACAGAAACGGGAAAGCATCTGCGCTTCGATGGGGAAGCCCTCAAAACGCTTTTGAATCGTCTGAAAGTGCTGCAGGGCAAGGATGGTCGTGGGCACCAAAAGGGCGCACTGCTTGCCGTCCGCCACGCACTTGAACGCCGCACGAAGCGCCACCTCCGTTTTGCCGAAGCCCACATCGCCGCACAGCAGTCTGTCCATGGGGACGGGCTTTTCCATGTCTTGCTTGATTTCCTCAATACAGCGAAGCTGATCTGCCGTTTCGTCAAACTCAAACCGCCGCTCGAAATCGTTCTGCATATCCGTGTCCGCACCGAAGGCATAGCCCTGCATCTGCTGGCGCTTGGCATACAGTGCGATGAGTTCCTTGGCGATGTCCTTGACGGCGGAACGCACACGGGAGCGTGTTTTCTGCCATTCCTTGCCGCCGAGCCGGTTGAGCTTGACGGCGCTGTCCCCCGCATTGCCAATGTATTTGGACACCAGATCCAGCTGGGTGACGGGCACATACAAAATATCGCCCTTGTCGTAGCGGATCTTGATGTAGTCCTTGGTGGCGCCGCCGGCCTCTAACTTCGTGATGCCGTCGAAAATGCCGATGCCGTGGGTGTTGTGGACGATGTAGTCGCCCCGGTGCAGTTCCTCCAAGCTGTTGAAGGCGTTTTTATTTTTGACCTGCGCACGCCGCTTTTTGGAAGCGCTGATGTAGCGGCTGCCGTAGGTAATGAAGGTATACCGCTCCTGCGGGTACTCCATACCCGTGGACAGACTGCCGGGGATGACGCTGATCTGCCCCGACAGAAATTCCTTGGGGCGCACGGGGTAATACACGCACCGATAGCCGTCCGCCTCCAAATCGAGGGAGAGCGACTTTGCCGCCTTGGGTGTGCCGCCGAAGATGACGGTCGTCCAGTTGACTTTTCTGTAAATCGGCTCCAAATCGTCCAGCAGAACGCTGTGGCTGCCGTTCCACGGGGACTGCTGGCGGACGTTGAGCGTGATCAAATTTTGCACGGGCGTATCGAACGACCCTCGGGGGAGGTTGTCGAGATAGATGGCGCCGAACACCTCGTACTGCAGCAGCAGTTCCTCCATGGAGAGGGTGTATCTGTCCAGTCCCGCACAGAGAATCCCCTCCTGCAAAAGCGCCTTGACCTCCTCATAAAACAGATCAAGACAGCCCTGCGCCCGCTCCTTGACCGAGAAGCTCTCGCTGACAAAGAGCAGGGGCGAATCCACATAGTCGAAAAGGGTTGCGCCCTCCTTGTAAAAAAGGGGCATATATCTGTCCAGTGACGCCAGACGCACGCCGTTTTGCACCCGCTCGATGTCGGCACGGATGG
>JAQXLO010000080.1 GCA_029012165.1 Oscillospiraceae bacterium
TCGCCGGCTGCGGCACGGTTGTGGAAAACCCCGACAAGCCCGGGAACTTCATCCTCAAGGCCGACAAGGGCAAGACCGTCGTGTGTATCTTCAACACGATTCTGGATTGGCAGAAAACGAAAGAGTTTGTGAAAGCCGTTGTGGAGCCCATGTATCCGAACAGACCTGTCACAAGAACCTTCATGGTCGTTTACATGATGCTCTATGCGAGACTCATGCCTCGTGCGCTGGTTTACGGCGAGTTCTCTCTTTTGCTTTCTACCTTAGCAAAAACAATTTCTAAAGCGGTTGTATAACCCTTGACGTAAGGTACAGATCAGGTCGAGCAGTCAAACGGCTGCTCGACCTTTTGTATTTCCTGCAAGCACCGCAAAACGCAAGATACCCAAGAGAAAAGCACCGCACCTGTCGAAAGATGGGTGCATTTTTTATGTCCCGGGATTTGTGCGGTGTCGCCCTTGTATTTTTGATGTAAATATGGTATACTATTTTACCTGTTTGTATCTGTGGAATTTATTGTGCGAAACAAGAAAAAAGGTGACAAGGATGATTCGTATTGCTCCCTCGGTACTCGCCTGCGACTTCTCTGTGCTCGGCGCAGAGGCGGCACGGATGCAGGATTGCGGTGCAGAGATGCTGCACTTGGATGTGATGGACGGGATGTTCGTACCGAATATCAGCTTCGGTGCGCCGGTGATCCGTGCCATCCGGGACAAAAGCCGGGCGCAATTCGACGTGCATCTGATGATCTGCGACCCCCTGCGTTATATTGATGATTTTCGTGCAGCAGGGGCGGACAGCATCACCTTCCACATCGAAGCGGCCGAGGCGCCGAAAAAGGTCATCGACGCCATCCATGCGGCGGGCTGTCGGGCGGCGGTGTCGGTGAAGCCGGGCACACCCGTGGAAACGGTGTACCCGTTTTTGCAGGACTTGGAAATGGTGCTGGTCATGACGGTGGAGCCGGGCTTCGGCGGACAAGCGTTCCTGCCGCAGATGTGCCAAAAAATAGCCGCCCTGCGCAAAGAATGCACAGAGCGGGGTCTTTCAACGGATATTCAGGTGGACGGCGGCATCAATGCCTCGACCGTCCGGGAAGCGGCGGCGGCCGGCGCCAATGTGTTCGTAGCCGGCAGTGCCGTATTCCGCAGTGCCGATGCCGCAGCGGTCATTGCGCAGCTGCGCACGAGCGCCGAGGAGGCGTACGGTACGCAGTTATAAGCCGATGGTCAGTTTTTCGATGGCATCGTTTTCACACAGCAGTTTTCCGTGCTCCCGCAGAAAGCTCAGCGGCAGTGTGCCCTCGGCGCAGAGTGTGCCGTATTCCGCCAGCAGCTGTTTGCATCGTCGGGGCGGCAGGTCGCACTGCAAAAACAGACGGTATTCCCCGTCCAAAAGGAAAAGACTGCTCTTGGGCAGAACCGTTTCCGTATGGCGCAGGGCGGCGGCACAGTCCGTCAGCGAGTCCAGGGAGTCAAAGGCATATGTAAACGCCGTGCGCTCCTTGTTGATACGCAGGGTGTGATAGCCCATGTACCGTGTCTCGCCCAAAACGGTGAAATAGATCACACATCCCCCGTCCCCGGTGGGAATGGTTTCGATCATCATGCGCCCGGACGGGTCGATGTCCCGGGAGAGCGTATGCCGCACCCGGTCGAGAATGGTCCAGATGACCCGGCGGGTCTCGATGTTGCCGTAGTCCATTTCCTCATAGGTGATGTCCAGCTCCGCCATGTCCGCCTGCGTCAGCTCAACGATGATCTTGTTCTCTTGTGGTGTTTCGATCTTCAACGGATCGCCCCCTGACTTTCTTTCTACTACTATCATATTATTTGTACAGGCAGTCTGCAATGATAAATTGCAGGAAATTCGGGAATGTATCCCCTGCTTTACCAGAATTTACCGGAGGTGTTCTCCTTGGCTTCCAAAAAGAACCGGCGTTTGCGCCGCACACCTGGCAGAGTGTTCCACTTTGACGCACTGCTGATGCTCGTCCTGCCGGCGGTGATGGCGGTGTATTACTACGGCTGGGGTGCCCTTGCACGCATTTTGGTTTGTATGGGCGCCGGAGTGCTGTGCGAGCTGTTCGGCTCGGTGATCCTGCGCTGTCCACGGGATCTGAACGACTGCAGTGCGCTGTTTATCGGCTTGGCAACGGCGCTGATGCTTCCGGCAAATATCCCGTATTATGTGGCGCTGTCCGGCGTGGCGTTCTCCATCGTGGTGGTGAAGCTGCCCTTGGGCGGCACCGAGTCCGTGCCCTTTGTGCCGACAGCGGCAGGGTTTGCGTTCATGACCCTCTGCTGGCCGGAAAAGGTCTTTTGCTATCCCGTGATCGGGACGGGCGGCGAATATGTTCAGGGACTGTCCCTTGCGGGGATGCTCCATCAGGGAACGACCATCCGCCCGAACCTCGTCAACATCCTTGATGTGCTCATTGGCAACTATCCCTGCCCCATGGGAGCGACCTGCATCGTCGTTCTGCTGGCGGGGATGGTATATATGGGCGTGCGGTACCGCCGTGCCATCCTCAATACCCTGTCCTTTTTGCTGTCCTGCGCCCTGATGGCACTGCTGTTCCCGAGGGTGGCGAAGGCAGGGCTGACGTCTCTGCTGATGGAGATGTGTTCGGGTATGCTGATTTTTGCGGCATTGTTCTTCATGACCGACCCGGCGATCTCTCCCAACAAGCGCAGTCATCGCTTTTTGTACGGCTTTTTCTCCGGCATCGTGTGCATGGCGCTGCGGCATTTCTCCAACTTTGAGGAGAGCGTCTGCTTCGGTGTGCTGATCTGCAACGCCGTTTGGCCGGCGGTGGAGATTCGTCTGATCCGCTGGGAGAAGAAAAAGAAAAAAGCACGCAAGGCGGCAAAGGAGGGCGTGAAAAATGCCTGAGAAAAAACGTGCCGTGCTCACGCCGAAGCGGATCTTTACCCACGGCGTGATCGTGAAAAATCCTGTGCTGGTGCAGGTGATCGGCCTTTGCCCGGCTGTCGCGGCGGCGGCGGATCTGCTGTCGGCGGCACTGCTGTCGGCGGTGCTGATTGTTCTGATGATTTTGTGCGAGTGCACTGCGTCCCTGTTTCTGAAAAAGGCATCCCGCAGTTTGCGAGTGGGCATCTATTTTTTGATCGGTTTGTCCGTGTGTGTCGGCTGCACCTATCTGTTGGAGCAGAACCTTCCCGAGATGCTCAATCTGGTGGGTATTTATCTGCCGCTGATGGCGGCAAGCTCGGCGGTGGCACTGCGCTCGGAAAATTTCGCTGTCAAGAAAAGCGTTCATCTGAGCTTTTTGGACGCTCTGGCCAACGGCATCGGCACTGCGCTGGTGCTGATGCTCTGCGGTGCAGTGCGGGAACTGCTGGGAAGCGGCACTCTTTTGGAGCAGAAGGTGTTCGTTACGGCGCCTTTGCGTGGACTGGCCATGCCCTTCGGCGGATTTATCGTGCTGGGCTTCATGGCGGCGATCCTGAAGCGGTTCATTTCGGGGCGGCTGACGCAGTATGACGCCGAGATGGCGTTCGGAATCGAAAAACGCAAAAAGAAAAAGCCGGCACCGCCCGCCGTGCGGGAGCGTGCGGCATCTGTGCAGACAGAGCAAGAGCAGGTATCCCCAACGCCGCCCCCCGCAGAACCGGCGGAAGAACCGACGCAGGAATCGGACGACACCGTGGAGAGCCATGCGGCGGATTTCTACGAGCAGGCGTCAGAGGACCCGGAGGAGGATCTGGGCGATGTGCTGTTTGACGCCGCAGACCTGTCCGTGCAGGAGGAGCTGGACGCAATACTGGACAAAATCGGCAGCTTTGAGGATATTTTGGCCGCAGCAAAGGAGGAGGACAATGCATAATTTGTATACGCTCTTTCAAACGGCGCTGTATATGATCTTTGTGCAGAACCTGGTGTTCAGCGGCGGCTACGGCTCGAGCGAAGCGATCCGGATGTCCACCAAGCCCAAGCGCTTTGCCGTGTTTGCGCTGATGATCTCCTTTTATTCCACCGTGACGGCTCTGCTTTGCAGACTGCTGGACACCGTGCCGCAGATCAGTGCGCTGGGCAGTGCGGAGCATATCGCCGTGTTCGGCACGGTACTGCTGGCGCTGTACTATATTTCGGTACTGCTTCTGCGTGTCACGGTACATCCCAACCGCAAATTTTTCAACACCTTAGGCGTGGCGGCGCTCAATACCCTGGTCTTTGCCGTGCCGCTGATCAACCGGCAGGCAGGCTTCACCGTCATGCAGTGCATCGGCACGGGGCTGGGTTCAGGACTGTCGTTTATCTTGGCGCTGTTTTTGGTGAATGTGGGACTGCGCCGGCTGGAAAACAATCGGGACATCCCGCCCGTATTTCGTGGAACGCCCGCCATGTTTTTGTATGTCGCCATGCTTTCGCTGGCGTTCTCCGGGCTGTCCGGCAGAGCGCTGTTCGCTTAAGAGGGGGTCACTGCATGCATAAGAAACAGGAAAAAGTTCCGTTTATCCGCCACTACAGCGGAACCTATGCCTACTATGTCAAGGTGCGCCGCCGCAGATGGCTGCGGCGTATCGCCCGAATTCTGCTGATTGCGGCGCTGTTGGCGCTGGGATATTTTTTGATGGCGACGCTTTTGCAGGTGTCTCTGCTGCCGCCGGCTTGAAAGGATAGCATCTATGCACTACATTCCCTACAACTCCCGCAAAACCTACCACAAATCGCCCTTCGGCGCCGCAGCGTGCGGGTCGGAGATCACCTTCCGTGTCATTTTGCCCCGGGAGGTCTGCTGCCGTGCCGTATGGCTGGTGGTGCACAGGGAGGATTGCGGCGAAGAATACTGCCCGGCGCAGTGGGAGTGTATGCAGGGCGAGGGCGAGGAGTGGTGGAACATCCGCTACACGCCGCACGAAAGCGGGCTGTACTGGTACCACTTCCGCTATGACACGGATTTCGGCAGCATGGAGATTCGCCTTTGCGGCAGCGGCATGGGACGCATCGCCAAGGACGGCGGCGAGTGGCAGCTGACGGTGTATGACCCGGCGGTGCAAACGCCGGACTTCATCAAGGGCGGCATCCTCTACCAGATCTTCCCCGACAGGTTTTTTGCCTCGGGGCAAAAAAAACAGAATGTTCCCCCCCAGCGGATCCTGCGTTCGGACTGGGGCGGCGAGCCGATGTGGAGCCCGGACAGCGACGGGCGCATTACGCAGTACGATTTCTTCGGCGGCGACCTTGCGGGCATCTGCGCAAAACTGCCGTACCTGCAATCTCTGGGCGTGAACTGCATCTACCTCAATCCCATTTTCGAGGCGGCGTCCAACCACCGCTACGATACGGGCGACTACGAGACGGTTGACCCGCTTTTGGGCACGCAGGAGGATCTGCGCACCCTTTGTGAAACAGCGAAGCAATACGGCATCCATGTTATCCTCGACGGTGTGTTCAGTCACACGGGGGACGACAGCCGATACTTTAATAAATACGGACACTACGGAGAACTCGGTGCGTATCAAAGCAAAGAATCCCCATACTATACATGGTATACCTTCCGCCGCTGGCCGGACAGCTACGACAGCTGGTGGGGTATCGACATCCTGCCGGAGGTGTGCGAGCAGTCGCCCTCCTTCTGCGAATACATCACAGGCGTCGCCCGCAAATGGCTGCGCATGGGTGCGGACGGCTGGCGGCTGGATGTGGCGGACGAACTGCCCGACGCATTTTTGGACGCCTTCTATGGGGCGGTCAAGGCGGAAAAGCCGCAGGCGTACATCCTCGGCGAGGTTTGGGAGGACGCCAGCAACAAGATCAGCTACGGGCATCGGCGGCGGTACCTTCTGGGCAAACAGATGGATTCGGTGATGAACTATCCCTTTGCCGACGCCATTCTGCGCTTTTTGCAGACGGGCAGTGCGGAGCGGTTTATGGACACCGTGCTGACGGTGCTGGAGAATTATCCGCCGCAAAGCATCCACACGATGATGAACCACATCGGTACCCACGACACGGCACGTGCCCTGACGAGGCTTGCCGCCGACAGCGCCTACAGCCGCAGTGCATGGAAAAACGGCTCCGGCAGACTGACGCCGGCGCAGCTGGAGAAGGGACTTGCCTTAATGCGGGCGGCATCGGTGCTGCAATTCACCTTGCCCGGTGTGCCGTGCATTTACTATGGGGACGAAGCGGGAATGCAGGGCGGCGAGGATCCGTTCAACCGTGGGTGCTACCCGTGGGGGCAGGAGAATGCACAGCTTTTGGCGCACTACAGAAAACTGGGCGAAATCCGTCGAAGCCACGCTTGCTTTGCCGAGGGCGATTTTGTGCCCGTTTCCTGCGTGCTGGGCTGTGTGGCGTACGGCCGTGTTTGCGGCGCATCCCGTGTGCTGACCGTGGTCAATCGCAACGAGCACCCCATTGCATACTATCTGCCGGGCGAATGGCAGTCCCTGCGCCATGCCTTCGGCGGTACCCTGTGCGGCGGCACGGTGCAGATCGAGGCGCTGGGCGCCGTCATACTTTGGTAGGAGGAGAACCGCTATGCTGAAAAAGCTGAAAACACTGTATACCGCCAGGCAGCGGGAGCGCCGCCGTCTGGGACGGTTTTTCGGAGCGGTCGCCGTATTCTTGGTCGTGTTCCTGGTCGTCAGCGCCGTGTATATCGGCACGCATTCCGGCGGTGCACTGCCGAAGCCGGAGACGGACGAAACGCAGAGCACCGACATTTCCGAGCCGATACCCGAGGTTTCGGGCGTGACGAATCTGCTGCTGCTGTGCACCAACACGGAGAAAACGGATCTGCGGTTTTTGACGGTCATCCAAATCAATTTTGACGACAACACCTACACCGTCTGTTCCTTTTCCCCCCGGGAATCCGCCAAGGCGGACGGGAAATTTGCCGGTTTTGCCGAGCACTACCAAATGGGAGGCGTCAAACAGCTGATCCGTGCCGTGGAGGCGATCAGCGGCATCACCATCGACCGCTACATCGCATCGCAGGACAATACGTTCAAACGGGCGATCAACGCCATGGGACCGCTGCGGATGTCCTTCCCGGAACAGGTCAATTACCGTGGGGAGGATTTTGCCATTGTATTGCTCGAGGGCGAACAGAAGATGCGCGGCGATGATCTGCTCAAGTATATGCGCTACTGCGGCGCACTGGGGGATGAGGGACTGCAAATGCAGTCTGCCGCCATCGGCGAATGCTTCAAGCAGTACATCACGGAGAAAACCCTGTCCAAGAGCGATAATCTGTATTCCACGCTCATCAATTCCTTGCAAAGCGATATTTCCGTGATGGATTTCAAAAAGGCCAAGGACAAGCTGACCTATATGCAGCGGATGGATTTTGACGTAAACTGTATTCAGTATTTTCGTATTATTGCAGATTAAGAGGGAGAGCCATGAAGCAAATTCTGAGACGAGTTCTGCTTGCGGGGCTTGCGGTTTTGCTGGTCGGCACTGCGGGGTGCGGACTTTCGGAGCCGGAGCAGGACTATTCCGAGCCGCCGCAGGAACTATCCATCGGCAGCCCGTACAAGTATCACTATGCCCGGCTGGAGCCGGTGGAACAGCACGCATACAATGCGGTGCTTTCGGCGATCGGCGAATTTCCACAGGAGATCAAGGTGCCGGTACTGACCCAAGAACAGCTGCACAACTTTTACACGGCGCTGCTGTACGACAATCCGGCGCTGTTCTATCTGGGAAGCAGTCCCACCGTGCGGCAGTCGAAAAAATCGGCGGTATTCTGTCCGCAGTATTTGATGAATGCCGCAGACTATGCCTCCATGCTGCGCAAGTGTGATGCGGCGGCGGACACAATTTTGACCCTTGCCGAGGAGAAGGAAACGGATTTTGAAAAGGAGCGGGTCGTACACGACCGGCTGATTGCGCAGTGCAGCTACAGCGAGAGCGACAACAACCCCTACAAAAGCTCCGTCTACGGCGTCCTGAGCGCCGGAAGCGCCGCCTGCGAGGGGTACGCAAAGACGGCGAAATATCTCCTCGACCGGCTGTCCATTCCGTGCTATGTCGTTGTCGGCAACTCCACGCCGCCCGGCTCCCGAACCCAGGCGCATATGTGGAATATCGTGCAGATCGGCGGCGAATGGTACCATCTGGATCTGACGTGGGATGATCCGGTTTTGGAAAAGGGCGGCGACGTCATCAGCTATTCCTATTTCAACGTCACCGACAGTCAGCTCCGTGCGACCCATACGGACTACGAGAGCGTGAATGCCTGCACCGCCACAGAGCAAAATTTCTTTGTGCACGAGCGTCTGGCGTTTGTGGATTTCGGCGCAGCGGAGAAGGCTCGAACCGTGGAGATCGCCGTACAGATGCTGGAGCTGGGCAGTGACGGGTTTCAGCTGAAATTCGGCTCCCAGAGCGGGTTTGAAAAGGCGCAGACAGTATTGTTCGAGGACGAGGGAATCTACGAACTTCTGCAAAAGATTCGAGAAGCTTCCGGGGCGGAATTTGCAACGGACAGGGTGTCCTATTTCTGCACGGAAAGCAACCGAACCATAGATATTATCTTGGAAAGATAGGCGGTGACGCAGATGGATATGCAAAAAATCGAGAATGCGGTACGGGATATATTAGAGGCGATCGGGGAGGATCCAAGCCGGGAAGGGCTGTTGGAAACGCCGAACCGTGTGGCAAGGATGTATGCGGAAATTTTCGCAGGGCTGGAGGATGACCCGAAGCGGCACCTGAAAATTTTCGATGAAAAAGACGACGATGAAATGGTCATCGTGCGGGACATTCCCCTGTATTCCATGTGCGAGCATCACCTGATTCCGTTCATGGGCAAGGCGCACATTGCGTACATTCCCCAGGACGGCAAGGTGATTGGGCTTTCCAAGCTGGCACGGATCGTGGACAGCTTTGCCAAGCGCCCCCAGCTGCAGGAGCGGCTGACAGGGCAGATCGCCGATTTTCTGTATGAAAATCTCAGTCCCATGGGTGTGGCGGTGGTCATCGAGGCACAGCATTTGTGCATGACCATGCGCGGCGCCAGAGCCGCCGGCAGTGAGACCAGAACCTCTGCCCTGCGTGGGGTGATGCGCAGTGATGCCCGCACCCGTGCGGAAGTCATTGCTTTGCTGAAAGAATAAAGGAAAACGGTTATGCATACATTTGAAGGTAAAAATTTTCATTTTGACTTGGGCGCACGCACATATGTCATGGGCATTCTCAACGTGACGCCCGACTCCTTTTCCGACGGCGGGAAATATGCCGACCCGGATGCGGCTGTCCAACACGCCTTGCAGATGCAGGCAATGGGGGCGGACATCGTGGATATCGGCGCCGAGTCCACCAGACCCGGTCACACGCCCGTGCCTTATACCGAAGAAATCGAGCGGCTGAAGCCCGTCCTGCAAAGGCTGTGCGGAAAGCTGACCGTGCCCGTTTCCGTGGACACCCTGCACCCCGAGACCGCCGATTGGGCGCTGGGTGCGGGTGCGGCGATCGTCAACGATGTGACGGGCGTGTTCAGTGCGGAAATGGCGCAGGTCGTCAAGAAGCATGACGCCGGGTGGATCGTCTGCCACGGCGGAGATGCGGATGCCGTGGACACCGGTGCGCCGCTGGAGGATGTGCGGGTGTTTTTTGCGGACATGACCCGCAAATGTATCGCCGCAGGCTTGAAAAAAGAACAGCTCTGCATGGATCCGGGCATCGGCTTCGGCAAGAGCCGCACAGGGGACTATGCCGTCCTGCGGGATCTGCATCTTTTGAAAACAGACTGTGCCTTGCTGGTCGGCGCTTCCCGCAAGCGGCTGATCGGCGAAGCCAGCCCCTCGGCGCCGGCGGAACGCATGGCCGGCACCGTGGCGTGCCATACGGCGGCGGTTGCAGGCGGTGCGGATATTTTGCGTGTGCACGATGTCTTTGAGGGCGTGCAGGCGGCAAGAGTGGCGGATGCACTGTATCGCAAAAATGCGAAGAAACAGATGGGCAAAATATTGCTCTCTGATCTGCGGGTGTTCGCCTACCACGGCGTCAATGTCGAAGAAAAGCAGTTCGGACAGTCGTTCTTTGCGGACGTGGAGATGACGGTGGATTTTGCCGCCGCCGTGCAGGGGGACGACATCGAGAGTACCGTCAGCTATGCGCAGGTCGCCAAGACACTGCAAAAGGCGCTGACGCAGGAAAGCTTTGATCTGATCGAAAAGGCGGCGGATGCGGCGGCGACAGCCGTCCTTTGCGCCTATCCTGCCGTGGAAAAGGTGCGCCTGCGTCTGAAAAAGCCGGATGCACCCATGAAGGCGGAATGCGCCTATGCGGCGGTGGAAGTGGAAAAGGAGCGTTCCGCATGAGCAAAGTCGTGATCGGTCTGGGCACCAACATGGGCGACCGGGTGCAGAATCTGCAATTCGCCGTGGATGCTTTGCAGCTGGTGCCCGGGGTGCAGGTGCAAAAGGCGTCCTCGGTGTACGAGACAGCGCCGGTGGGCTATACGGAACAGCCGGATTTTTTGAATGCGGTCCTGCTTTTGGAAACACAGCTCTCGCCATTGACGGTGCTGGGGCTTTGTCTCGGGATCGAGGCGGCGGCAGGTCGTGTGCGCAGCATCCGCAACGGTCCGAGGGTGCTGGACATGGACGTGCTGCTGTATGAGAATGTCCGCAGGGACAGCTTCGAGCTGACCCTGCCCCATCCCCGCATGACCGAGCGGGGATTTGTGCTGGTGCCGCTGGCAGAGTTGTTTCCCTGCGGCAGAGCGCTGGGACTGCATTTCGGTGCCGCCCTGCGGGAGATGGACACGGCGGACGTGCGCAAAACAAAGTATATTTTACATGGGGAGGAATCATGCCATGGCATTTGAAAAAAGGGATATCCGTGAGATCAAAGAGAGTGCGGTGAAAATGATCGCCGACGATTGGGCGCTGGTTACCGCAGGGAATGCGGACGGCTATAATACCATGACCGTCAGCTGGGGCGGCATTGGGGAGATTTGGGGCAAGGATGCGGCGTTTGTGTTCATCCGTCCTCAGCGGCACACACTGCGCTTTGTGGAGGAGAATGAGCGCTTCACCCTCAGCTTTTTCGGCGGCGCATACAAAAAGGAGCTGGGCTTCTGCGGCAGAAACAGCGGCAGGGATGTGGACAAGGCAAAGGAAACCGGTCTGGTTCCCGTGTTCGAGCAAAACCTGACCTATTTCGAGCAGGCCACCGTGGTGCTCAAGTGCCGCAAGCTGGCGAAGTATGACCTGTCCCCGGCGGGCTTTATCGACAAATCCGTGCAGAGCAATTACTCCGACGGCGATTATCATAAGATGTTCATCGCCGAGATTGAGGAAGTTCTCGTCCGGACGTGACCCGGCGAAAAAATCCACAAAAAAGTTGAAAAACACCCTTGACAAATGCAGACACAGAGAGTATAATATCTCTTGTCCTTGGGGGTGTAGCTCACTTGGGAGAGCGCTTGAATGGCATTCAAGAGGTAAGGGGTTCGATCCCCCTCATCTCCACCACAAAAGTCCGAAACCGTTAATACAATGCGGTTTCGGACTTTTATATTTTGGCTCTATAATAAATGTTGGGGTAAGCAAAAATAGAGCTCAAAAAAACAGTAGAGCATATTTGAAAAATCCTGTAAAATGAAAGTGACGAAAATCATCGAAAGGATTTGACAGATGTTATGCTGTCATTATCTCCGACTTTGAGCACTGCTTATTTCTTAAAAGATGGCTTCCTTAAAATACTTGACTGCAAAGATCATGATGAAGCTAAAGAGCATTTGATAAAATGGATTGACTGGGCAAGCAATTCAAGGATAACATCATTCCCCAAATGCGCAAATACCATGTTTTCTTGGTTTTCGGGTATTCTTAATTCTTTTGATACGCCATATACTAACGGTTTTACCGAAGGCTGTAATAACAAAATCAAAGTTCTCAAAAGAAATGCCTTTGGATATCGTAATTTCATAAGATTCAGAAAGCGCATTTTACATATGTTTTCATAAAATTTCGGCAGTAACATTTCTGCTACTGCCGTTTGCTCTTTCATTATTTTGGATTTTTTACCCCAACTATTGACATTGAGCCAAATCAGGATTGCGGGAATGATTATGTATTACTGTTACGGCAGTACTCGGTCGATGATTTCCACGCCGAGATACTCCTGTACAACGACGGGCAGCTTTCTAAACAGCGCACGGAAAAAGGCTTTTAGCTTGTCGAAGAAGCCGGTTTTGACCGTAACGGTTTCGGTTTCGGACTCAGCGAGAACTTTGCCGTCTTTCATGTACTTTGCCTGCACGATGAAGTTCTTTTTCGCTTCCTTCATGGTGTATGTGTCGCCTGTGCCCATGTCCTTGCCGTCCACGAACCAGTGGATCTCGGCGCCGTCTACGCCGTACTCTACTGTTGCATTAAAAGTTAAGGTCGTGCGATAGTCGATGGTTCTGTTCTCCGCAAAGTTGCGAATCGCCACAACAGCCTGTGGTGTCTTTTCGATTGCAATGGCGTAATAGCTGAAGTGGGTGGTTTCAAAGACCATGTATCCGTTTTCGTACCGGGCGGGCATTCTCTCCAGCTTGCCCGTTTCCGTTGAGACGTGATAAACGACACACTTCGCCGGATCGAAGCCGACGGGAACGGGAATGCGCACAATCACTGTGCTGCTCGGCTGTACCGCAACGCCGTCTTTCATGGTCGTGATGTCGTAGACAACATTCTTGTCGCTGTTCAGGGCAACCAAATTGAACGCTGTACCGTCGAACACCTGCGAAACTTTCAATTCCACATCGCCCTCATACGCCGCATCGGGATAGGTCAGCATGACGCCACTGTCCTCATCCTCGGCCGTCTTGGACGGAATCTTCGGCAGGACTTGCGTCTCTTTCGTGCCACAGCCATAGGTACAAGCGCATTCCTGCAAGCCTTCTGCTTCGAGCGTCGGTTCCGTGACCGTGACCCATTCGCCGAACGCATGATCAATCATCGGCAGAACTGTAACGGTGCCCAACGTTGCGCCGCAGACGGAGCAAGCCGTATAGTGCTTGCCGTCCGCCGTGCAAGTCGGCTCGATACGGACTGTCTTTTCCGTGTGCGGAATTTCGGCGATGTCCTCCGTGTAGCTGTCGCCGCAGCGGGAACAGGTGTAGGTCATCTTGCCTTTTTCGGTGCAAGTCGCTTCTTTCGTCACGGTGCTGTCGTATGCGTGACCGAGAGCGTCCACGACGCTGTCGGTGTAGGTGTCGCCGCAAGTGGTGCAGGTGTGGGTTGTGTAACCCTGCTCGGTGCAGGTGGGTGCTGTGACGGACGAAACATAGTTGTGGTGACCCTCACAAACACGGAACTCAATACCGTTCGCTTCGGCGTATTCCTTGGCGTAGGACTCTGCCGTATCAGAGCAGATGTAGGCAGAAGAATGGTACAAAATTGAACTTCCAATTGTCGTCACGCTGTCGGGGATGTGGACATAGAGGGATGGACAGTTCGCAAAAGCATGTTCCCCAATGCTTGTCACACCGTTCGGGATGGTTACGCTTGTGAGGCTGGTGCAATACCTAAACGCAGAATTGCCAATGCTTGTGACGCTGTCGCCGATGGTTACGCTTGTGAGGCTGGTGCACTTATAAAACGCATAAGCGCCAATGTGTGTGACGCTGTCGCCGATGGTTACGCTTGTGAGGCTGGTGCAATACCCAAACGCCCATTTGCCAATGTTTGTGACGCTGTCCGGGATGGTTACGCTTGTGAGGCTGGTGCAATCATAAAA
>JAQXLO010000081.1 GCA_029012165.1 Oscillospiraceae bacterium
AGTTTGCATAAAAAGAGCAGATGCATCCGTTGCATGGGTGCATCTGCTTTTTTGCGCCTTGGTTATTTGATCTCAATTTTGATCTCGCCTGAAATCACCTTTGGCAGATCCCGCAGGATGAGACCCAGCGCCTTGAAAAGATATTTCATGCGGCGGTAAGCTGTGCGCAGGGGACGGAACCGCTCGGCGTTGTAAGTGCGTGTGTCCCGGAGCGCACTGCGGTCAACGGTGAATTGGAAAACGCCGATCTGTGCGTTGTGGTCGGAGAGGGACTGTCCGTTTTCGTCCTCAATGCGGATGTAGTCGCACTGCAGGGCCTGCAGTGAAACACCGTCTGCGTCCCGGTAGAACATCTTCTCTGCCGAATCCCAAACGCCCCAGCGGCCGTTGTCTGCCCATTCGGGCTTGTGGTAGTCGGGATGGGGCAGTGTGCCGGTGTTGTAGTTGCCCTGGTAATTGATTTCGATCCACGCTTCTTTAAAGCCCTCACGCTCCACGAAGATCTCCCGCAGCTTGTTTTGCGGCTGCGAAAAGTAGCTGTTGAAGTCGCCGGTGAGGATGACAGCGTGACCGGCGGAGTATCGGTTGACGTAGGTCATCAGCTGTTCGTACTGGGACAGGCGTGCGGCCGTATTGCCTTCGCCGGAATATGCGTCGGCGTGCAGAACGTAAATGTCCAGGTAAACGCCGTCTGCGAGGGCGAAACTGCTGCAAAGGAAGCCCTTGGGGGTCAGCTCGTCACTGCCGTCTGTAAACACGCCGCAGGCCTCGTTCCATGTTTCCCGGTGCACATTGTACAGCGGAAAGCGGGAGAAAAAATTTAAGCCGTCTCCGAAGGGAACAGCGCCGTTGTGCAATGTGGTGTAGTCGGCATCCAATCCCTTTTTAATAGTGGGATGATAGTTGAAATCCTCCTGTACGGCGTAGATATCTGCATTCAACTGCTTGAGCTTTGCACCGATCTGTTTGGATGCGGCGGCGGGATCACGACCGGTGGAGGACAGGGACTTGGGGATGGGCAGACCGTCCACATTGTAGTTGACGAGGGTGAATGAACCGGTTTCGGCAGAATCCTCGGCAAAAACGGGACAGGCACAGCCGAATACAAACAGAGCGGCCAGCAGAAAGGAAAGCGCTTTTTTCATGTTAAAAACTCCCTTCGAGTTATTGCAGTACACTGTATGCGCCGCTTTGCAGCAGGGCGAGCCACTGGGCATTGTCGGCAACGGGGGTGTGGGTGACAATGCCGCCGGAGCTTTTGCCCCATTCTCCGTGAAAATCGGAGCCGGAGGTTTTCAGCAAATGGTGCAGTTCAGCCCATGCGTTGGCGATGGCGTTGTTGGATTCGTGGCTGGGATTGCCGTTAAAGACCTCCACACCATCGAGAAGCCGCCAGTCGGCAATGGTCATATCCTCCCGGAAAGGGTGTGCCTGCACGAGCAGGAGCCCTTGAGCGTGCACATAGTCCGCCATTTCGGCAAAGGACATTTGCAGCAGTCCGGGCGCATTGCGCAGAAACGCTTCACTGACGCCGTACAGCAGGTAGTCGTTGTCCGTGTCGCCGTCCAGACGGACTTCCGCACCGAGCAGGACGGTAAAGCCGGGATGCTTTGCACCTTCGGACAAGGCGGCACTGTAGCCGGTCAGAAAATGGTCGATTTTTTCGTCCCAGCCGGCGCCCTCCATGTGACTGAACGTGTGGCGGCTGAGATGGTCGGTGAGGACAAGCCCGCTGTAGCCCGCCTCGGCGTAGAAGCGCACAACCTCGGCCGCAGGCATCTGTCCGCATTTGCTGACTTCGCAGCTGTGTGTGTGGGTTTCGTAAAGATAAGCTTTCATTTAACTCGCCGCTTTCTTTTACATCTTGTGTGTGATTGTAATGTCTGCTGAACAAAGCAAAAAGCTTTATTTATCAAACAATAAAATACTTTTTGATTTGTTCAAAGTGCAAGGTTTTTTTAGTAAGAGCTACCAAAACCTTGCACTTGCGGTGCGAACGCTTCGCAACGTAAGCAGGCATTCCAATGGATACTGATGGCAAAAGCTTTGCTTTTGGCTGAAAAAGCGTTCTAAAGCGCTTTTTCATAAATGCCGACGGCGTGTCGGCATTTATTCAGTAGACATTATTGTAGCAGTGCGTGTGCAAACTGTCAAGAAATTGCGGCAAAAAAAGTCAATAAACTTTGGCAAAACAGTTGACAGAAGCCGTATTTTCTGTATAATAAAATATGTATACTTTATACAACGAAAGTGTTTCCCAAATCGGCATATGGGTGGTTGTCTATGACAGGATTGCAGACGCTCCGGTTCATTTTGCTCACAGGCATCGCCGTCTCCTACGGCTGGGGAATGCGGGGACTTTTGATCGGCGGCGAAAAGGGCGCCATGCTTCCGGGCGCTCTGCTGGGGCTGATGCTGGCAAAGTTTTCGGGCATTCCCGTGCTCTCGGATCATGCGGTGCTGTTTTCCGCAGTCGGCGCCATGGGTACGGCGTTCGGCGGCTTTGAACCCTATGCGCACACGGCGGATTTTATGCTCCATCGCAATGCGCCGTACTACAATCCATCCTTGGCGTACAAGGGTATTCTGCTCAAGGGCGCCAACTGGTTCGGTCTGAGCGGTGTCTTTTTGGGCATCGGGTTTTCCGCCATGACGGGAAACATCTATAAATGGTACGATTTTGTGCTCTTTTTTGCGCTGGAGCCTTTCATTCAAGCGCTGGGCGTCGAGCTTTTCAACAAGCCCTTCGACCCGCAAAACGGCGTATTTCCCAAGCGATATTTCAGCCGCACCAGCCGTGAGGAGTGGGGCGGCAACAGTCTGATGCTCGTGGTTCTGCTCCTGTGGACGCTGGTGCGCAGAGATTGGTTTGCCTTTTTGTTCGGCGTGGTGGGCATGGTTACCGGCTCTGTCGGCTGGCTCGCCGCCTACAAGCTGGACGACTACACCGCCCATCGCAAAAAGAACGGCAAATATCCCTTCGGCAAGCTTCAGGAAATGGGCGTTATCGACAACTGGAAGATCATGGAGTTCGGCTACGGGATGATCGCCGGACTGTGCTTTGCGGGATATGTGTGCCTGCAAAGAAATCATCTGCTCTCTCTGGCGGCACAGATGGAAAACGGCATTTGGAATCCGCTGGGCAGATACGGTGATATGGCGGCGTGGATCGCCTTTGCGCTGATTCTGCTGACGGCGGTGCAGTATATCTTTGTTTCCCGTGCGCAGAAACAGGGCAAAAAACCGGATATGCACATCTTCGAGCTTCTGGAGCGTCCGGCATATTTTGTGATTCCCTTTGCGCTGGTCATGCTGGGCAGTGAGACCATGGCGGAGCTGATCTGCTTCCCCGTGCTGATGTGGGTGGCGGTGGAGGAAAATTTGTTTGGTCGGCTGGAGGATATGCCGCAGAAAAAGTGGCTTAAGCCCGTTTACCTTGTTCTGTTTGTCGGGGCGATGGCGGCCGCAGTTCTGCTGCACGGTACCTTTCCCCTGTGGGCAAAGGCACTGCTGTACACGGTGTTTTATCTGCTGTGCGACCTGCCGTATGTGCTTTTCCATCCGAAAACAAAAACGGAACGGCGCAGAATGCTGTGCGGCGTTTCCACGGTCTACGGCTGTTTTGCGGTGCAGTCTGCGATTTTGATTGCTATACTTTGTAAATAAGAGGGTTGTTCTCATGACATTTACCCATGCATTGTTCGTCATGCTCCTGTGTGCCGCCGTCGGCTCCTACACATGGGGGATGCGCGGCACCATCATCGGCGGCGAGCGAGGCGCCTTGCTGCCCGGAGCGGCACTGGCAACGGTGCTGATCTGTGCCGGCGGCGTGGAGCCGGTAAGCGAAGCGTTTCCCTTTGCGGCGGCCATCGGTGCGGCGGCGATGTTTTTCGGCGGTGCACAGACCTACGGCGAAACCATCGGACTTACTTTCGACGCAGACAAAAAGACCCGGATGCACGGCAGACTCGGTCTTGCAATCAAGGGTGCCAACTGGTTCGGCATCTTTGCGGGCATTTTGGGCGTCGGTCTGGGCGCCATGGCGGGACGCTATGCGCTGTGGGAGCTTTTGCTGTTTACACTGCTGCTGCCTGCGGTGAAGTGGCTCGGCGTGTTCGGGCTGAAACTTTTGAGAAAAAAACTGCCGCAGCTGTATTTTTCCAAGACCCGCTTCGAGGTCTGGGGCGGCATGACGCTTTTGTGGGTGTATATCCTGCTCTTTGCCGCACTGCATAAGGAATGGTTCCCGGTACTGCTGGGTGTGTTCGGCTTTGTCAGCGGCGCTCTGGGCTTTTGGGTCGGCAACCTGTTCCAGACCAAGTTCGACGGCAAGGGCAACGGCTTCATCGGCGGCTGGAAGTGGATGGAGTGTGCCTTCGGCGCCATCGGCGGACTGGGGGTCGCCCTGTGCTGGTGTTTGTTTTACGACATCTTTGTGTATAAATATGCCTTCCAGATCGTTGGACACAGCGGCGTCTGGACACTTCTACGGGAACAGACGAACGCCATCCTGCTTTTTGCATGGCTGTTTTTGTTTGTCCTGTTCCTCCTGCACTATCTCTTCGACCCGAAAAAGCAGGACACCTCCAAGGCGGCAAAGCTTGCCTACCGGGCAGAGGATGTTTTGGTTTGGCCGGTGTTTTGCTATGTGCCGCTGTTTTTAGCGATGAGCGGCAATGCCCGTGCGGCACAGATCGAGAGCTTCTTCATGGTGCTGTACGTCATCGGCGACAAGATTATGTTCGGCGGGTCAAAGCATTATGAAAACCTGTTCGGCGAAAAAGTCTACCACTGCCTGCTGATGCTTTTGCCGGCAGCGGTGCTGTATGTTCAGCTGTTCACGGACTTCGCCTTTTCCGCCCTGCAAACGATGCTGATGTATTTGTTTGCATATCTCTTGGCGGAGTACTATGCCGTGTTCAACCTGAACCGTATGCGCCCGCTGTGCGCCGAGCACGGCTCTGCCGCAAAGGCGTTTTTGTCCATGGGTTCTACACTTTCGTGGATGGTTTATGCCGGCGTGTGCTGTATCGCCATTACAGGCATGAGTGTTTTTTATTTTTGATTTTACAGCGGAGGAAAACCATGAAAACAAATCCCGCAGAAAAAAGCAACGATTATTTGTTCCGGGCGATCCTTTCTCTGGAGAGCGTGGAGGAATGCAAGAGCTTTTTGGAAACGCTTTGTACTGCGCAGGAATTGCGCTCTTTTTCGCAGCGTCTGACCGTGGCGAAGATGCTGTACGAAAACTGCGTGTATAATCAGATCGTTACCGAGACGGGAGCCAGCACGGCGACCATCAGCCGGGTGAGCCGTTCCATGCAGGACGGCAACGGCTACGAAAAAATTTTTGAAAGACTTCGGGACGACGCATGAGTGGCTACGAAAATTTTGCGAATGTTTACGATGCGCTGACGGAAAACGTGGACTATAAACAGCGCAGCGCCTACTACTGTGCGCTTTTGCGGCAATACGGCGTAGCAGACGGGCTGCTGCTGGATCTTGCCTGCGGAACGGGGAGTATGTCCCTGTATTTTGCGCAGTGCGGATATGATGTGATCGGCGTGGACGCCAGTGCGGCGATGCTCTCGCAGGCACAGCAGAAGGCGATGCAGGCCGGAGAAAACATTCTTTTTTTGTGCCAGCCGATGCAGCAGCTGGACCTCTACGGCACGGTGTGCGGCACGGTCTGTGCGCTGGACAGCCTGAACCATCTGACGGACGAAGCGGATCTTCGGGAAACGATCCGCCGGGTGTCCCTGTTCACGGAGCCGGGTGGCGTTTTTCTGTTCGATGTCAACACCCCCTACAAGCACCGGGCGGTGCTGGGCAACAACGTTTTCGTCTATGATACACCCTCGGTCTACTGTGTGTGGCAAAATGAGCTGTCGGCACAGGACACCGTGCAGATCACGCTGGATTTTTTTGAACAGGACGCAGATGTCTATTACCGCAGCAGCGAGCAGTTCAGCGAGCGGGCGTACAGCGTCCGAGATCTGACGGCGATTTTGGAACAAAACGGTTTCTCCGTAGTGGGGATTTTTGCGGAGATGACCACACAGCCGCCGCAGGAGGATACGCAGCGTATCGTTTTTGCGGCAAAGAAAGACGTGGAAAAGGGAGAAAGAAACCGATGAAAAAAGAAAAGAAAGCAGTCAACAGCAAGGCGCTGAAAACGGTGATTGAACCGAACGGAAAAAATTTGCAGTATTGGAAGGATATTTGGAGATACAGATCTCTGGCGTTCAACTTGGCGAAGCGGGACATCACCGTGCGCTACAAGCAGACGGTGATCGGTCTGGGCTGGTCGATCATCAGCCCCGTTATCAATATGCTGCTGATGACCTTCATTTTCGGTAATATGGCAAAAATGGAGAGCGACGGCTCTGCGCCGTATTCCATCATGGTCTATGCCGGTCTGATACCGTGGACGCTTTTTTCCAAGAATTTTACCATCTCCTCCGGCACATTCCTGACCAGTGCGGCGCTGATGAAAAAGGTGTACTTCCCCCGGATCATTACCCCTGCGGGAGCCTCGCTGGCGGCGATGGTGGATTCGGCCATCTCCTATGCCATATTGCTCATTATCATTTTAATCAGCTATTTTACTACCGGCTTTGTGCCGTCTTGGCGGATTATTTTTGTTCCGTTCTTCTCTTTGCTTCCTGTAATGCTCGGCTTTTTTACGGGCTTGTTCCTGTCTCCGTTCAATATCCGTTACCGTGACCTTAACCAGGCGATTCCGTTTTTGATTCAAATTGGGCAGTATGTCACGCCCGTCGGCTATTCCTTTGCCGTGGCGTGTGCCGCCGTTCCCGAAAAAATTCGTTTCGTGTATTCGCTCAATCCTGTGGCCGGTGCCATCAACGCCGTGCGCTGGTGCATCATCCCGGACAACGCTTTCCATCTGCCGTCCTTTCTTGCGACGGTGGTGTGTATTCTCATTTTCATTCCGCTGGGCATCAAGTCCTTCCGCAAGGGCGAAAGAACCTTTGTGGATCTGGTGTAAAGGAGGGGAATCGTCATGGAGAATACCGTTGTCAAAAAAGACCGCCCCGTGATTCTCAAGGTGGAACACGTCGGCAAAAAATATGTGATCAAAAACAAGATCGAGCTGCCGAGCAATGCGACCAGGCGGCAAAAGCTTCGCTATAAAGTAAAGAGTTTTGAAAAGAACGACTTCTGGGCGCTCAAGGATATTTCCTTTGAAGTGCGGGAGGGCGACAGGCTGGCGATCGTCGGCAGAAACGGTGCGGGCAAATCCACCCTTTTGAAACTGATCTCCCGCATCACCGAGCCCACAGAGGGCAGAATAGAGTATTACGGCAAGATTGCCGCCATGCTGGAAGTCGGCACCGGCTTCAATCAGGAGCTGACCGGCAGAGAAAATGTCTATCTCAACGGTGCCATTCTCGGTATGTCCAAGGAGGAGATCGATGCACGTTTCGACGGCATCGTGGAATTTTCGGAGATCGGCAAATTCATCGACACCCCGGTCAAGCGCTATTCCAGCGGTATGATGGTACGTCTGGCCTTTGCGGTGGCGTCCACCATGGACCCGGATATCCTGATCGTGGACGAGGTTCTCTCGGTGGGCGATATGAAATTCCGGGAAAAGTGTCTGCGCCGCATGAATGAGATCGCCACCTCGGGCAAGACGATTCTGTGCGTGAGCCATGTGATGAATATCGTCCGTGGACTTTGCGACCGTGCCATCGTTTTGGAGCAGGGTAAGATGGTCTATGACGGCGAAGTGGAAAAGGCGATCAAACTGTATAACGGCATCAACGAGGATATCCGTGTCACACACCGGGAATTTGCGGATCTTCCCCGACCGAAGTGGTATACCGGCGAGCAGCTGCGTATGCTCTCTTTGGATGTGCTGGATAATCAAAACTGTATCTTCCGCTGGAACGAGCCGATTCGGTTCAACCTGCATATTCGCTCCAAAGAAACTTTTGAAAATCTCGGACTGCGTGTGATCTTCGCCTGCGACAACGGAGCGGCGGCAGGCACGGCATTCTGCGAGATCAAGGGTCCCGTGCAGGCAGGCGAGGAGCGGGACATCTGCGTGTGCGTGGAAAAGCACAATCTGGCGCCGGGGGACTACAAGATCAAATTGGAAATGGTGGAAAACCTGCCCTACGACTGCTTCAACCGGCTGGACAGCATTACGCCCGAGGCGCTGTTTATCACGGTAGGCGCCATGGAATTGGACGATGCGCAGGATAAGCTGAGCGACAACAGAAGTATGTGGGTTGCATCCTGGGGCACCTCCCGCATCCCGGATGCCCATGCGGAATTGCAGGCACGCCAATAAACGAAGAGGAGAGGGAACGATGCGGCAGTTTGCGTTTTACCATCATGTCGGCAGCGGCAATAAAGGGTGCGAGGCCTTGGTGCGCTCCACTTCCGACCTTCTTTGCCACAGGGATAAACAGGATATCCGCCTGTACAGTATGCGTCCGCAGGAGGACGAAAAGAGCGGATACGAAAATATTTCGCACATCACGGGCGTATATTTTGATACAGCCCATTTGAAAAAGCCGTTGAATACTGCGGATAAGGTTCGTCTGAAACTGCTGCGGATGCGTTCGGCCTATGCGGCGGATGAATATTATTTTTCCAAGTTTTTGGATCAGCTGCCCCTCGACGAGGATCGTGTGTATTTGTCCATCGGCGGCGACACCTATTGCTACGGCGACAACAGCAATATGCACGCTTTCAATGCGGCTTTAAAAAAACGGGGCAAAAAGACGGTGCTGTGGGGCTGTTCTCTGGACGAAACCTCCTTTTCTCCCTACAACGCCGCAGATCTGCGCACCTTCGACGCCATCTTTGCCCGGGAGACGGGTACCTATGACCTGCTTCGGGAAAAGGGCTTTCATAAAAATGTGTTTCTCCACCCCGACCCGGCGTTTACGCTAAGACCCGAATATCTTCCCTTGCCCGAAGGATTTCAGCAGGGCAACACCATCGGCATCAATGCAAGCCCGCTGGTGTTCAAGTACGAGAGCGGGCAAAAGGGGATCGGACTGCGCTCTTACGAAAAATTGATCGAATACATTCTGTCTGAAACCGATTGCAGTGTGCTGCTGATCCCCCATGTATTCTGGGATTTTTCCGACGACCGCACCGTATTGCGTGCGCTGTTTGAAAAATATGCGGATACGGGACGTGTCGTGTTTTTGGACAGGGAGTATACTGCCAATCAGCTCAAGGGCTTCATCGCCCGGTGCCGCCTGTTTGTCGGTGCCCGCACCCACGCCACCATTGCGGCGTATTCCACCATGGTGCCGACGCTGGTGCTTGGCTACAGCGTGAAATCCGTCAACATTGCGCTGGATCTGTTCGGCAGAACGGACGGCTATGTGGTGCCCATCGACAAGCTGGAGGACGAGCGGGGACTGGCGGACGCCGTGTCGGATATGCTCCAAAAGGAGGGCGCCTATCAGGCACTGCTGTCCGAGCGTGTGCCGGATTACATCGCCCGGGCGCACAAAGCGGCGGACACTTTGTTCGATGTGTTGGATGCCTGAGAACAGTACGGCGACGAAAAATACTTTACAGATATCCCAAAATCGTGTACAATAGGATGAATCGGAAAGGATGATGCATATGCCTCAGTATAAAAGAATTCTCTTAAAGCTCAGCGGCGAGGTGCTGGCAGGCGAACAGAAGCTCGGTCTGAATTTTGATACGGTCGCAGCGATCTGCGCCGCCGTGAAGGAATGCGTGGATATGGGCGTGCAGGTCGGTATCGTGGTCGGCGGCGGCAACTTCTTCCGCGGCAGAACCGGCGGCAACATGGATCACACCCGTGCGGATCACATGGGTATGCTCGCCACGGTGCTCAACTCTCTGGCGCTGGCGGACGGGTTGGAGCAGCAGGGGGTGCCGGTGCGTGTACAGACGGCCATCACCATGCAGCAGATCGCGGAGCCGTATATCCGCAACAAGGCGGTTCGCCATCTGGAAAAAGGGCGTGTGGTCATTTTCGGCTGCGGTACGGGCAACCCGTTTTTTACCACGGACACTGCTGCGGCGCTGCGTGCGGCGGAGATCGATGCGGATATCATGTTCAAGGCGTCCAATGTGGACGGCATATTTGACAAGGATCCCCACAAGTACCCGGATGCCAAAAAGTACGATGTGCTTTCCTATACGGAGATCCTCGCCCATGACCTTCGTGTGATGGACGGTACGGCGGCGTCTCTTTGCCGGGACAACAAGCTGCCGATCTTGGTTTTTAATCTCGAAGACCCTGCCAACATCGTCAAAGCCGTGCAGGGTGAAAATATCGGAACAATCGTGAAGGAGGACTAATCAATGGATACAATCATCGCAACTGCAAGAGAAAAAATGGGCAAGACGCTTTCCGTGCTGAAAAGTGACTTTGGCGGCATCCGTGCCGGCAGAGCCAATGCGGCGGTTCTCGACAAGATCCGTGTGGATTACTACGGTGTGCCCACGCCCATCCAGCAGATGGCGGCCATCTCCGTGGCAGAGGCTCGTGTGCTGAACATCCAGCCGTGGGACGGCTCCACACTGCACGCCATCGAAAAGGCGATTCAGGCGTCGGAGATCGGTATCAATCCGCAGAATGACGGTCGTGTGATCCGTCTGGTTTTCCCGCAGCTGACGGAGGAGAAGCGTAAGGAACTGGCCAAGGAGGTTCGCAAGACGGCGGAGGATTCCAAGGTGGCGGTTCGCTCCATCCGCAGAGAGTGCATGGATAAGCTCAAGAAGATGGAGAAAAATTCCGAGATCACCGAGGACGATCTGAAGATCGGTGAAAAGGAACTGCAGGATGTCACGGACGAGTTCGTCAAAAAAATTGATGCGGCGTCTGCGGAAAAAGAAAAGGAAATCATGGAGATCTGATGACAGACAAAAGTGCATTGCCGCAGCACGTCGGCATTATCATGGACGGCAACGGCCGCTGGGCAAAAAAGCGTGGTCTTGCCCGTACCGAGGGACACAAGCGTGGGGCGGAGGTTTTCCGTGCCATCAGCACATACTGTTCCGATATCGGCATTCCTTTTGTGACGTTTTACGCTTTCTCCACGGAGAACTGGAAACGTCCGCAGCAGGAAGTGGATGTCATCATGGACATCTTCCGGGATTTTCTGCACGAGGCAGAGGATCGGCAGCAGGAGAACGCCGAACGGGGATTCCGCTTCCATTTTATCGGAGATCTGACGGTTTTACCCGAGGACATCCGAGGCTTGATTGATTTTATGGAAGCGAACAATCCCGAGCGGTACGGGACGACGGTCAATGTCGCCGTGAACTACGGCGGCAGGGCGGAGCTTACCCATGCGGCGCAGCAGATCGCTGCACAGGTGCAGACAGGGGAACTGAAAGCGCAGGATATCACAGAGGCGACCATTGCCTCGCATCTGTATACGGCAAATCAGCCCGACCCGGATCTGATCATCCGACCCAGCGGAGAGTATCGGCTCTCCAACTTTTTAACATGGCAGTCCGCCTACGCCGAGTTTTGGTTTTCGGATGTTTTGTGGCCGGACTTTACAACGGCCGACTTTGACCGTGCGCTGGCAGATTATGCCCGGCGCTCCCGTCGCTTCGGCGGCGTATAAAACTAAATATTAAAGAAATTTTGAGGACACCGATATGAAGGCAAAAGTCATCTCCGGCATTTTGGGTGCGCTGTTCGGCATTACGATGCTGATATTGCAATTCACCCCCGTATTTTCCATCGTCGTGGCGTTTTTTACATTCATGGCAAACTTTGAGCTTCTGCGCACAGCGGGCGTCAAAAATAAAGGTATTTATGCTTTGACCTCCGTCGCGGCAACGGCGATACCGTTTATTTTGGAGTATGATCTGACGCAGTATTTGCCTGTGCCGACGATGATCGTATTTTTGCTCTACGTCTTTGTGCTTGTGCTGATGATGCTCAAGTCCTACGAGACAACGCGCTTTGAGCACGTGTCCATGGCGTTGGTTTCCTCGCTTTTGGTGCCGTACCTGATCTCCCTTTTGATTGCGATTCGGGATTTCGGCGATTTCCCGCGCTCTACCAATGTATATCTCACGCTGTTTGCCCTGACGAACGCATGGATCACCGACAGCATGGCGTATTTCTTCGGCAGTAAATTCGGCAAGCACAAGATGGCGCCGAAGATCAGCCCCAAGAAATCATGGGAAGGCGCCGTGGGCGGTGTGTTCGGCAACATAGTGGTCAACATGATCGTATGGGGCGTGTTCTATCTGCTGTATAAGCTGGAGCTGATCAACAAGGTGATGTTCCCCCTGTGGCTTGTGCCGATCGCCTCAGTTATCCTTGCCGTGATCGGTATGCTCGGCGACCTGTCGGCGTCGGCGATCAAGCGCAACTACGGCGTCAAGGACTACGGCACGATCATGGGCGAAGGACAGGGCGGCGTGATGGATCGTTTCGACAGCGCTGTTTTTGTCATCGGCGCCATGTATGCGTTCCTGCAAATTTACGGCTGTATCGCATTGCGCTGACAGAGGGTATTATGAAGAAAACATTGACAATACTCGGTTCCACCGGGTCCATCGGCACACAAGCTCTCGAAGTTGCAAAGCTTCGGGGCTTTGGCATTTTTGCCTTGACGGCGGACAGAAGCGTGGATACCATGGAAACACAGATCCGCACGTTCCATCCGCAGTTTGCCGCACTGCGGGAGGAAAAGGCTGCCGCCGAGCTGAAGCTTCGGGTGGCGGACACGACGACCCGGGTGCTGTCCGGAGAGGACGGCGTGTGCGAAGCGGCGTCCTATCCGGTGGATTTTGTGCTCAACAGCATCGTAGGACTGGCGGGACTGCGTCCGACGCTGTGCGCTTTGGAGGCGGGCAGTACGCTGGCACTGGCGAACAAGGAGACTTTGGTCGCCGGCGGTCAGCTTGTGACGGATCTGGCGAAGAAAAAGAACGTGCCTATCCTGCCCGTGGACAGTGAGCATTCCGCCATTTTTCAGTCCCTGCAGGGAATGCAAAAGCACAGCGAGATCAACCGCCTGATCCTCACCGCCTCCGGCGGACCTTTTTTCGGCAAGACCCGTGCCGAGCTGGCGCAAGTGACCGTCGAGCAGGCACTGCGCCACCCGAACTGGAGCATGGGCGCCAAGATCACCGTGGATTCCGCCACCATGATGAACAAGGGACTGGAGCTGATCGAAGCGGTGTGGCTGTTTTCTGTGCCGCCCGGACAGATCGACATCCTTGTCCATCGGCAGAGCGTGGTGCATTCTCTGGTGGAGTTTTGCGACCATTCCGTCATCGCCCAGCTGGGTGTGCCGGATATGCGCATTCCCATCCAGTATGCGCTCACCTATCCCGAGCGGTACCCGTCTCCCGTGCCGCAGCTTCGGCTGGAGCAGTTTGGTACCCTGACATTTGAGGAGCCGGATTACGACACTTTTTCCTGCATAAATCTCTGCAAATCGGCCATACTCAAGGGCGGACTGTATCCGGCGGCGGTGAACTCCGCCAACGAACAGGCGA
>JAQXLO010000082.1 GCA_029012165.1 Oscillospiraceae bacterium
CGTGTTTTTGTCCCAAAGGATGGTGGTCTCCCGCTGGTTGGTGATGCCCATGCAGGCGACGTCCTCGGGGTCTATTGCCCCGTCGGCAAACAGATCCGCCGCCGCACGAAGCTGGCTATTTAAAATATCCATCGGGTCATGCTCGACCCAGCCCGCCTCGGGATAGATCTGGGGAAATTCGTACTGGGCTTTCTTGACGATGTTGCCCTGTTTATCGAACAGAATGGCACGGGAGCTGGTGGTTCCCTGATCCAACGCAAGCACATATTTCTTTTCAGTCATCGCAAGCACCTCCTAATCATCTCTCTAATAATAGTATATTCTGCACAGAAAGTCAATGACTTCTGCGCAGAATATAGCTAAATCATATAAATTACCACTGGAAGTTTGTCATATCGACACGCCCGTCCGCCAGAAAACCGACGCCCTCGCTTTCCAAAAGACGGCGCTGTACATCCTCGCCGCCGAAGGCAAACGCCGCCGCTGTTTCCCCGTTGCGGTTGACAACACGGTGGCAGGGAATCACCCCCGGTTTCGGGTTGTTGTGCAGGGCATAACCCACCACCCGTGCCCAGCGGGGATTGCCCGCCAATGCGGCAACCTGTCCGTAGGTGGCAACTTTGCCCTTCGGTATGGCACAAACAACCTCATAAATGCGTTCAAATGCGCCCATTTTTCTCCAAGTCCTCCGCCAGAATTGCAGCTGCACACTGCACACACTGTAAACAGCTGCGCTTTTTGTAGTACTCCGCCGTGCGAGGCTCCGGCTTTGCGGGATCGTTGTGCGTTCCCATGCCTTTCAGCAGGTCGGCGCAGATAATGCTGCCGAATTCGTCCTTGAATTTGTCCGCAAGCTCCCGTGTTTTTGGGTACATCTCGGCTTTACAATCGGGTGCGTCCGTGCCGTATACCATGCCCGCAACCATTCCCATGCCGCTCACGGCGCCGCAGACATAGCGCAGTCTTGCAAAGCCGCCGCCAAAGGGGCAGGACAATTTCAGCACCGCATCCTCCGGCAGTCCCATCACGTCCGAAAATGCAGCCGCCACAGCCTGACAGCAGTTGTACCCGCCGGTAAAGTATTCCCCGGCTTTCGCTATATATTCTTCCTTTTTCATACCCGTCTCCTTTGCGGTCACGCTCTCGCATTTGCCGTCTTTACATATTTTGAAGGATCTCGTTTATCCGATCTGCCACTTTAATAAAATCTTCTTCCTTATATCCCCGTGTGGTCATTGCGGCTGTGCCGATGCGCACACCGCTTGCCTGTTTGGGGGAACGCTTTTCCCTAGGAACACAGTTTTTATTTAGCGTGATCCCATGCTTGTCCAGCTCGTCCTGAACGTCTTTCCCGGTAAGCTGCGGATGCGTTTTGGAAAAGTCGATCAAAAGCAGATGATTGTCCGTACCGCCGGTCACAAGATCATAGCCCAGCTCTTTGAACCTTTTGGCCATGGCTTTGCTGTTTCGGACGACCTGCTGAATATATTGTTTATAGGCATCGGTACAAGCTTCCTCTGCCGTAACCGCCTTGCCTGCGACGATATGCTGCAAACCGCCGCCTTGACTGCCGGGGAAAACGGCGCTGTCCACTTTCTTGGCCAGTTCCGGCTTGCAGAAAATCAAGCCGCCCCTTGTTCCCCGCAGCGTCTTGTGCGTGGTCGTGGTAATAATGTCCGCAATCCCAAAGGGGGATGTATGTTCGCCGGCAGCAACCAATCCGGCGATATGTGCCATATCGACCATGAAGAAAGGTCTTTTATAATCTGTTCCGTCGCAAGCATTGGAATCCCTTACCGCTTTATCAATATTGTCGGAAATTTTACTGAAATCAATCTCTCTCGGATAGGCACTGGCGCCCGCCAAAACCAACGCCGGTTTATGCTGACGGACTTTTTCGTAAATATCCTCGTAGTCAATGAAGCCGTTTTCATCGGTATTGTAAAACACCATGTTGTACAGCTTCCCGCTGAAATTCACCGAGCTTCCGTGCGTCAGATGTCCGCCGTTGTTCAAGTCCATGGAAACGATGGTGTCCCCGGGACGCAGAACAGCCATATAGGCCGCAAAATTCGCCTGACTGCCGCTATGCGGCTGCACGTTGACATGGTAGTCCGTGTGGAAAACCTTTCTCCATTGATCGCAGCAGTATTCTTCCAATTCGTCAATGTATACACAGCCGCCGTAGTATCTGCCTTGGTTGCCGGAGTGTCTTTCGATTTCCGGATACCCCTCGGCATATTTGTTTGTCAAACAGGAACCCACAGCCTTTAAAACATTTTCGCTGACAAAGTTTTCACTCGCAATCAGCTCAATGGTCTCGTTTTGTCTTTTTTGTTCTTTCTCAATAATCTCGAATACTTTTGACATGCTTGCTCTCCATATCCAAAAACTTTTTCATCCCTGTCGCAAGGCAAATGTGGTCAAAGAAAAGAGCCTCACTTTCGTGAAGCCCCGAATTCCTCGCAATGGCACAAAAGCGAAGTCGTGCTGACACACAGCGAAATCGAAAACTTGCGACTGTGGTGTATTGTAGCATAACGGCACCAAAATTGCAACATTTTCGCTCTTCACAGAAATTTGTGGGATTTGTGCCGGTCACCGGGGAACCCCCGGCGAGGGTTCCCTGCCAAAACAGTCCGGCGGACTGTTTTGGCTCCCCTCCTGTGCTTTCTGTTGTCAGGGCAACACCGCACAAATTGGGGTGTGCGGATTGCGAAGTAAGATTTTTTGTGAGGTTTCACAGAAAGACCGCCGACTTGCTAACGCAAGTCAAGGGATTTATGTGTAAGCTGACGGAATAAGATTCAAGCAAGGCGTGTGCCGCAATTTGTGCGGTATTGCCCAGAATTTCGCCGACTGCGGTCGGCGACCAAAGGCGT
>JAQXLO010000083.1 GCA_029012165.1 Oscillospiraceae bacterium
TGTGCGCACGGGCATCTTGTGGATTGGCACGGACAGAGATTGTTCGTGCTTTAAATTTTTTCTGAGAAGTGCTTTTGGAGGTGCTTGACCATCGCTATCAAAGAATTGCAAATCAATGACGCAATCCGGGACAAGGAAGTCCGTCTTATCAGTGACAGCGGCGAACAGCTCGGGATTATGAGTGCGGCCGACGCACTCAAACAGGCGGAGAGCCGCAATTTAGACCTTGTCAAGATTGCACCCAATGCGAAGCCGCCCGTCTGCAAAATCGTGGACTACGGCAAATATCGCTTCGAAATGGCAAAGAGAGAAAAGGAAGCCAGAAAGAATCAGCACGTCATCGAGACCAAGGAGATTCGCCTTTCTTTGAAAATTGATACGCATGACTTCGATACCAAAGTCAACCACGCCAAAAAATTTCTCGAAGACGGCAACAAAGTCAAGGTCTCTATCCGATTCCGCGGTCGTGAAATGGCGCACCCCGAAATCGGTACAAAAACCATGGAGCGTTTTGCAGAAGCCTGCGCCGATTGCAGTACGGTGGCCAAGCCCGCCAAGCTGGAGGGCAGACAGATGCTGATGTTCCTTGCCGCAAAGACCGGTAAGTAATTTTTAAAGGAGGAAACCCAAATGCCTAAGATCAAAACCCACAGCGGAGCGAAGAAGCGCTTTAAGCTTTCCAAGAACGGCAAGCCGATCCGTGCCCATGCCTATAAGTCTCACATCCTGACCAAGAAGTCCACCAAGCGCAAGAGAAACCTGCGCAAGACCTCTGTTGCGGACACCACCAACTGCAAGCAGATCAAGCGTCTTGTTCCCTACAAATAATTCTGACTCATTCTAAATATTCGGAGGTAAATACTTATGGCTCGTATTAAGGGCGCGACGATGACGCGCAAAAGAAGAAATAAAGTGCTCAAGCTGGCCAAGGGCTACTACGGCTCCAAGAGCAAGCTGTTCAAGACTGCGAAGCAGGCTGTGATGAAGTCCGGCCAGTATGCCTACATCGGCCGCAAGCAGAAGAAGAGAGATTTCCGCCGCCTGTGGATCACCCGTATCTCCGCCGCGTGCAAGATGAACGGTATGAACTACTCCACATTCATGAACGGTCTGAAGAAGGCGGACATCGCCCTCAACAGAAAGATGCTCTCCGAGATCGCCATCGCAGATCCCGCAGCATTCACTGCGCTGACCGAAAAGGCAAAGGCTGCTTTGAAGTAAAGCTATCGCCACATATGCAAGGGACTGTATTCATGAAGCAAAAGCTCTATAATACAGTCCTTTATTTTTGACCGGCATGCCCCGGGCAGAATCCATGTGGCGGAGGTGCAGATATTTGGAGCATCTATTGCTGACCGGCCGAACCAATGAGCGCATCAAGCTCTGTTTGGCTGTACGAAAAACTGCAAAAGCCCGCCGGGAGAACGGTTTGTTCTTCTTAGAGGGCGCTCGACTGTGTGCGGATGCGGCAGCATGCGGCACGGTCATTTCGTTGTGTCTGTACACCGACAGGGCGGCGGAGAAGTACCCGGACAGACTGGAAACCATCCTTGCCTGCGCCGCTCAGGCGTTCCGCATCACCCCGGCGCTGTCCGAATATCTTTCGGAAACCCAGTCGCCGCAGGGTGTTTTTTGCCTGTGCGAGATGCGGCAAACGCAGACGCAAATCGACCCCCACGGCAAATACCTCGCCTTGAGCTTTGTGCAGAACCCCGACAATTTGGGCGCAGTCAGCCGCACGGCGGAGGCGCTGGGCATTGCGGGGCTGATCGTGGAAAACGGCTGCGACATTTACAACCCCAAGGCACAGCGTGCGGCGATGGGCTCACTGCTGCGATTGCCCATTGTGCAGACACAGGATCTGTGCGCCCTGCTGGCGGACTGCCGGGCAAAGGGGATGCACGTCTACGCCTCCACTCCCGACAGCACCGCCGCCAAGGTCACCGAGACGGACTTTTCCGGCGGCGTGGTCTGCGTCGTCGGCAACGAGGGCAACGGGGTGCGGGACGAAATTTTGCAGTCCTGCGACAAGGTGACGATTCCCATGGCAGGTCGTGCGGAAAGCTTCAATGCGGCAGCAGCGGCATCCATCCTTTTGTGGGAAATGGTACGGGGGGAAACATCGTGACACAGAACACAGTCTACTGGATCTGGATGCAGCTGTCCCTCGGCGCAGGCGCCAAGACGGAGCGCATCCTGATGGATTTTCACACGGCACGGGAGCTGTACGAGTGCGACAGCCGGATGCGGCGGATGTCCGGTCTGCTGACACAAGCCCAAGCCGATAAACTGGACAGCACGAAGCTCTCGGCCGCCGAGGCGATTTTGGAGCGCTGTGTGCGGCTGGGACAGACGGTGCTGACCCCGGAGGACGAGGAGTACCCTGCGCCCCTGCGCAGTCTGCCGGATCTGCCGGCGGCGCTGTATGTGCGGGGCGACATGACCTGTATTCGGGAAAAGCTGGTGCTGTCGGTGGTCGGTTCCCGCAGTGCCTCCCTGTATTCTCTGGACGTGGCACGGCAGATCGCCCGTGATTTGGCACTGGCAGGCGCCGTGGTCGTCAGCGGCGGCGCCATCGGTGTGGACAGTGCGGCGCATACGGGCGCTTTGTACGCAAAGGGACAGACAGTCGGTGTTTTGGGGTGCGGGCTGAACACGCCCTATCTCATGAAAAATGCCGCCCTGCGTGAGGAGATCGCACGCAGCGGCGCCCTGCTTTCGGAGTACCCGCCCGATACACCGGCAAGACCTTCCAATTTTCCCCTGCGCAACCGCATTATTTCCGGTCTGTCCTCCGGCGTTCTGGTCATCGAAGCCGGCGAAAAGAGCGGCTCTCTCATCACCGCCCGACTGGCTTTAGAGCAGGGACGGGATGTGTTCGGCGTGCCCGGCGACCTGACGAGCGTGGACTATACGGGGGTGAACCGCCTGATCCGTGACGGCGCCAAGCCCGTCTTTTCGGCACGGGACGTGCTGGAGGAATATATGTGGGTCTACGATGAGATGCCGCTGGAAACGCTTGCCGAACAGCCGAAAAAAACGGCGCCCGCACCGAAACAGACGGCGGATGTTCCCCTCTCCGAAGCGGCGAGGGCGGTCTATCAGGCGTTCGGCGATACCCCGATGTATGCAGACGATTTGGTGCGCAAGACAGATTTCGAGCCAAATCGTGTGTTTACAGCATTGACAGAATTAGAAATTTGTGGTTTTATTAAAATGATCGAAGGAAAACGATATACTATTGTATAACGAATAGGAGCAGAACATGGCAAAGTTAGTCATTGTGGAGTCCCCGGCAAAAGCAAAAAGTATACAGAAATATCTCGGCAGCGGGTACGAGGTCACGTCCTCCATGGGACACGTGCGTGACCTGCCTGCCGCCAAGCTGAGTGTGGATGTCAAGAAAGACTTCCAGCCCAAGTACGCCATCATCAAGGGCAAGGAAAAGCTGGTCAAGGAGCTCAAGCAGCGTGCCGCCGAAAGCGAGCAGGTCTATCTGGCGACGGACCCTGACCGTGAGGGAGAGGCGATTTCGTGGCACTTGGCGACGATCCTCGGCCTTGACCTCGCCGAAAACAACCGTGTGACCTTCAACGAGATCACCAAGACGGGGGTGCAGACCGGCATGGCGAATCCCCGTGCGGTGGACATGGATTTGGTCAACGCCCAGCAGGCACGCCGGATTCTCGACCGTTTGGTGGGTTATCGCTTGAGCCCGTTCGTGTCCCAAAAGATTCGCAGAGGTCTTTCCGCCGGCCGTGTGCAGAGCGTGGCGGTGCGCCTTGTGGTGGACAGGGAGGAGGAGATCAACGCCTTCGTGCCCGAGGAGTACTGGACGCTGGACGCAAAGTTCATCAACTCCCAGCGCAAGGTCATCTCCGCCGCCTTTACCGGCGATGAGACCGGCAAGGTAAAAATTACCGACAGCGCACAGGCGCAGAGCTATCTTGACCGTTTGGAGAACGCCGTCTTTACGGTGGAGTCCGTCAAAAAGGGCACACGCAAAAAATCGCCCGCACCGCCCTTCAACACCTCCACCCTCCAGCAGGCGGCATCCACCCGTCTGGGCTTTCAGGCACAGCGCACCATGCGCACCGCCCAGGAACTGTACGAAGGCATCGAGGTGCAGGGCGTGGGTGCAACCGGTTTGATCACCTACATGAGAACCGACTCCCTGCGCATCTCCGACGATGCCAGAGCGCAGGCCAATGCCTTTATCGAGGAGACCTACGGCAGCAAATATCTCCCCGAAAAGCCCCGCATTTTCAAGTCCCGTGCCAATGCCCAGGACGGTCACGAGGCGATCCGTCCCACCGTGCCGTCCCTGACGCCCGAAAAGGTCAAGGGGAGTCTGACGGCGGATCAGTACAAGCTGTACAGCCTGATTTGGAAGCGCTTCATGGCCAGCCAGATGGCGGTCTGCGTGCAGAACACCGTCAAGGCGGAGATCCGCGGCGCAGACGAAAAGGACGCCGCCGCAGGCAGATACTGCACCTTCAGCGCATCGGGCTACTCCGTGAAATTTGACGGCTTCACCGCCCTGTACGATGATACGGGCGACGAGGAAAAGGAGGGCAAGATCCCCGAACTGTCCGCCGGGGAAAATGTCAAAAAGAAGGAGCTTGCCGGCAACCAGCACTTCACCCAGCCCCCCGCAAGATATACCGAGGCTACGCTGATCAAGGCGATGGAGGAGGAGGGTATCGGTCGTCCGAGTACGTATGCCACCATTCTGACCACCATCACCAAGCGCGGCTACATTACCCGCAGTGCCAAAATGCTCAAGCCCACGGAGCTGGGCGAGGCGATCACCAAGCTGCTGAAAGAAAAATTCCCCCGCATTGTGGGCGTCAAGTTCACTGCCCAGATGGAGTCCTCCCTGGACGATGTGGGTGCCGGCAAGGCGGATTATATCAAGATTTTGCACACCTTCTACGACGACTTTGAAAAGACCCTTTCCAAGGCGAAGGAGGACATGAAGGACGTCAAGATCACCTTGGCGGAGGACGTCACCGATATCCCCTGCGAAAAGTGCGGACGCATGATGGTCATCAAGACCGGCCGCTACGGCAGGTTCCTCGCCTGTCCCGGCTACCCCGAGTGCAAGAACGCCAAGCCCCTCGTCACCGAGACCAACGCCACGTGCCCGAAGTGCGGCAAAAAGGTGATCGAAAAGAAGTCCCACCGGGGTTTCGTGTTCTACGGCTGTGAGGGCTGGCCCGAGTGCGATTTCAGCACATGGGACAAACCCACCGAGGAAAAGTGCCCGCAGTGCGGCAAGTCTTTGTTTAAGAAAAAGGGCGGCATCCTTGCCTGTCTTGACGAGAACTGCGGCTTCGAGAAAAAGACGGAACGCAAGCGTAAGGAAGAAAAAACGGATGAATGATTGTCTTGTGATCGGCGGGGGACTGGCCGGCGTGGAGGCGGCGGCACAGCTGTCCAAGGCGGGGTATAAGGTGACCCTTGCCGAGATGAAGCCCGTGCGGTTTTCCCCCGCCCATAAATCCGAAAATCTGGCGGAGCTGGTCTGCTCCAATTCGCTCAAGGCGGAGCGGCTTGCCTCTGCCGCCGGACTTTTGAAGCACGAGATGTCCATGCTCGGCTCCGTCTGTGTGGAAGCGGCGATGCAGTGCCGTGTCCCGGCGGGCGGGGCACTGGCGGTGGACAGAGACCTGTTTTCACAGATCATTACCGAGCGTATCGAACATGACCCCCATATCACCGTTCTGCGGGAGGAAATCACCGAGATTCCCACAGACCGCCCCGTGATCGTGGCGGCAGGTCCGCTGGCGTCTGAGGCGCTCAGCGAGAGCATCCGAGGGCTGTGCGGCGGATTTCTGAGCTTTTTCGATGCGGCGGCGCCGATCGTCACCGCCGAGAGCATCGACATGGACAGCGCCTTCGGCGCCTCCCGCTACGATCGGGGCGGCGACGAGGACTACATAAACTGCCCGATGAACAAGGCGGAGTATGAGGCGTTCTACGAGGCGCTGGTTTCCGCCGAGCGTGCACAGCTGCACGAGTTTGAAAAAGGCAGGGATATTTACGAGGGCTGTATGCCCATCGAAGTGATGGCACAGCGGGGGGCGGACACCATCCGCTACGGTCCGCTCAAACCCGTGGGACTGCGTGACCCGCACACGGGACACCGACCGTGGGCAGTTTTGCAGCTGCGGCGGGAAAATGCCGCCGGAACGCTGTACAATCTGGTGGGTTTTCAGACCAACCTGAAATTCAGCGAGCAAAAGCGGGTATTTTCCATGATTCCTGCCCTGCGCCATGCGGAGTTTGTACGCTACGGCGTCATGCACCGCAACACCTTCATCCAATCCCCCGGCATCCTCGATGCCGATTTTTCGATGAAGGCGCATCCGCTCATTTACTTCGCCGGACAGATCACCGGTGTGGAGGGCTATATGGAGTCCGCCGCTTCGGGACTTTTGGCAGGGCTGAATCTTGCCCGCCGCCTTGCGGGAAAGGCGCCGTTCGTGCCGCCCGAGCAGACCATGCTCGGCGCCCTGTGCCGCCATGTGTCCGCATCGCAGAGCAAAAATTTTCAGCCCATGGGCGCAAACTTCGGCATTCTGCCGCAGCTGCCGCAAAAGATCCGAGACAAAAAGCTGCGTTACGAAGCCATCGCCGCACGTGGGGTGCAGGCGATGGAACAGGCGATTGCGGAAATCTAAAGGAGAAAAAACGAAAGATATGGTACTGGATAAAATTATTGCGCTGGTTGCGCAGCAGTTCACCGTGGACGAGGACGAGCTGTCGGAGGACACCGCCTTTGCGGATCTCGACGCCGAGGAGCTGGATATCACCGACCTTGTCTATGCGGTGGAGGACGAATTTGAAATCGACATCAGCGAGGAGCAAGCCAATGCGTTGGAAACCATAGCCGACCTTGCTGATTTGGTCGAGGCGGCCATGAACGCCGACTGATCCTAAGAGAAAGAGCGTGCGCTGAGCGCACAATGGTGAAGCGTATGACACCGGAAATGAAAACTTTACAGGAAAAAATTCAATATACATTTAAAAACCCGGCGCTGCTGCATCGGGCGCTGTCCCACTCCTCCTATGTCAACGAGCGGCAGGATGAGCACCAGAGCAACGAACGGCTGGAATTTTTGGGCGACTCCGTGCTGGGCTTTATCACGGCGGAGTATTACTACACCCACTTCAAGGCCTATCCCGAAGGGGATCTGACGAAGCTGCGTGCGGCAACGGTGTGCGAAAAATCCCTGTGCGTGTTCGCCCGGGAGCTGAAGCTGGGGGACTACCTGCTTTTGGGCAAGGGCGAGATCTGCACCGGCGGACGGGAACGCCCGTCCATTCTGGCGGACGCTTTTGAGGCGCTGATCGCCGCCATCTATCTCGACGGCGGCATACAGGAGGCGAAGCGGTTCGTGCTGCGCTACATCCGCAAGGCAGCCGAAGCGCCCGGTCCCTTCCACGACTACAAGACGAAGCTGCAGGAGATCATCCAGAAGAATCCCGAGGAAAGCGTGGAATACGTCCACGTGGGCGAGAGCGGTCCCGACCACGACAAGAGCTTCACCGTGGAGGTACACCTCAACAGCAACGTCATCGGCCGAGGCACCGGCAAGAGCAAAAAGCTTGCCGAGCAGGAGGCGGCGAAGGAAGCGCTGATGCTGATGGGCATCAAGCTTTAACGATCAGGAAAAAAGCTTAAAGGGGAATTGTCCCATGTTTTTAAAATCATTGGAGCTGCAAGGCTTCAAATCCTTCCCGGACAAGACCGTTCTGCAATTCGGCGAGGGCATCACGGCGGTTGTGGGCCCCAACGGTTCGGGCAAGAGCAACATCTCAGACGCCATCCGCTGGGTGCTGGGCGAGCAGTCCACAAAAAATCTGCGTGGCTCCCGGATGGAGGACGTCATCTTCGGCGGCACGAGGATCCGCAAGCCCTTGGGCTTTGCGGAGGTCACTCTGCGGCTGGACAACACCGACCGTGCGCTGGACGGGTGCGACAAGGACGAGGTTTCCATCGGCAGACGCTACTACCGTTCCGGCGAGAGCGAGTACCGCCTGAACGGCGAAACCGTGCGTCTGCGGGACATCAACGAGTTGTTTATGGACACCGGTCTCGGTCGTGACGGCTATTCCATGGTCAGTCAGGGCAGAGTGGCGGACATGATCTCCTCCCGTTCCTCCCAGCGGCGTGATATGCTCGAAGAGGCGGCAGGCATTTCCGCCTTCCGCTACCGCCGGCAGGACGCCACCCGCAAGCTGGATCAGGCGGAGGAAAACTTGGTGCGTCTGCGGGACATTTTGGCGGAACTGGAAAGCCGTGTCGGTCCTTTAAAAATACAGAGCGAAAAGGCGGAAAAATTCATCGTCCTTGCCGCACAGCGCAAGGAGTTGGAGATCGGTCTGTGGCTGCACACCATTGAGCGTTCCCGGCAGGGACTCAAGGAGCAGGAGCACAAGATTGCGCTCTCGCAGTCCCAGTATGCGCAAACGGAGTACGACCTTGCCCGTCTCGAGGAGGAGATCGAGCAGGTCATTGCCGCCGGTCAGGAAATGACCGTGGAGATCGAGCGCATCCGTTCCGAAGCCGCCGCCTTTGAGGAGGAAGCGGCGAGGATTCAGGGCGAAGCGGCCGTGCGCCGCAACACGGTTGCCCACAATCTTGCCACCATAGAGCGCATCCGCAAGGATATGGAGCAGTCGGACGCCGACGCCCAAAGCGTGGATGCGCAGATCGCGGATGCCGCCGCAGCGATCGCACGGATCGAATTGCAGATGCAGACCAAGCGGGACAGTCTGGATGCCGCCATTCGGGACATCGGCAGCATCCGAGACGAAAACACCGAAAACGCACAGCGCACGGCGGCGCTGTCCCAAAAGCTTGCCGCCTATACGGCGGCGCTGTCCGAACAGCGCATCGCCTGCTCCACGGCACAGTCCTCCGTGGAGGAGATCGGCAAGCGCTCGGCAAATATCGACGCCGTTTTGCAGAGCAGAGGGTCTTTGCTGGACGACATCCGGGACGAAAAAAGAGAGTGCGAGCAGGCGCTGGAAACGCTGCGCACCCGTGTGACGGAACTGCAAAACTTTGTGGCGGGGCACCAGCTGCGTGCCCGCAAGCGCAAGGAAAAGGCCGATGCGCTCAAATCGCAGATGGACGCCCGTGCGCTGGAACTGCACCAAAAGCTGGCGCGCGCCAAGATGCTCGAAGATCTGGAAAAGAGCATGGAGGGCTACTCCGGCGCCGTCCGTGCCGTGATGAAAGAGGTGCGCCGGGGCACACTGCGGGGCATCCACGGCACCGTGTCTCAGTTGATTTCCGTGGAGGACAAGTACGCCACCGCCATCGAAACGGCGTTCGGCGCATCCATACAGTTTTTGGTCACGGACAGCGAAAACGACGCCAAGCGTGCCATCCGCTACCTGAAAGAGAACCGTGCCGGTCGTGCCACCTTCTTGCCCATGACTGCCGTGCGTGCCAAGGATTTTTCCGTCGGTGCGGCGCAGGACGAGCCGGGCTTTGTGGCGGCGGCACAGGATCTTGTGACCTACGATGCAAAATATGACCAGATCATCCGCTCCGAACTGCACAAGACCATTGTGGCGGAGGATCTGGATTCGGCGGTATCCATCGCCAAGAAATACGGCTACAGTTTTAAAATCGTCACGCTGGACGGACAGATGATCCATCCGGGCGGCTCCATGACGGGCGGCTCCCGGGGACAGAACGCCGGTTTCCTGAGCCGCAGCAACGAGATCGAAAAGCTGCGGGAAACGGCGGCACAGATGCAGAAAAAGCTGGACGAGGACGAAGCAGTCTACAACAGCTTGGCCGAGGAGCTGTCGGCGGTCGAAGCGGATCTGCGTGGCGGCGACGCCGATCTGCAAAAAGCGCAGGAAGCCGTCATCCGCAAGGAGGGCGAGCTGAAGCTGGTGGAGGACAGGGAAGCGTCCGTGGCCGGTGCCCTTGCCGATCTGCGTGCAGAGCGCAGCCGCAATGATGAGCGCATTGCCGCACTGCAAAAGACCATCCAGTCCGCCGAGGTGGAGATCACCGAGCAGACACGGGAGATGGACGCTTTGCAGGACGCACTGGGCGCCCTCAACAAGGACAAGGAAAGCTTGGAGCAAAAACGGGAAGCGCTGGCGGCCATGGAGTCGCAGATGCATCTGGAGATCCTTGCTTTCCAAAAGGATATCGAAGCCAAACGGGAGTTCATCGCTTCCTGCGAGCGCTCCAAGGAGCTGCGGGCAGACCGCCTGACGGAGCTTTGCCGGGAAATCGACGGCATCGAGGCGCAGAATGCGGCGATCGGCGAGGAGATCGAAGCGCTGGAAGCGCAGGTCGAGTCCCTGCATGAGCAGGCGGCGGAGGACACCCGGCAGATCGAGGCGTGCATGGAAAAGCGCACCGAGAGCGAAGCAAGAAATACACAGCTGCGCACCGAAGAGCGCAGCCTGAATGCGGTCAAGGAGAACCTGAGCGGGGAGCTGGCAAGGCTGGAGGAACGCCGGGACGCCATGGAGAACGACCTGGAAAGCGCACGCATGAAGCTGTACGATGAGTATCAGCTGACCTTGCGTGAAGCGCAGGAGATGAACATTGTCATCGAGGATCCCGCCGCATCCCGCCGCACCCTGCAGGAGGTGCGCAACAAGATCCGTGCCCTGGGCAGTGTCAATGTGGGCGCCGTGGAGGAATACCGGGAGGTTTCCGAGCGGTACGAATATATGTGTGCGCAGATCAGCGACATCGAAAAATCCAAGGCGCAGCTGCTGGAACTGATCGGCGATCTGACCGGGAAAATGTCCGAGCGGTTCCGTGAGCAGTTCCGCAAAATCAACACCTATTTCGGCGAGACCTTTGCCGAACTGTTTGACGGCGGCAAGGCGGAGCTGGTGCTGGATGATCCGGAGCAGCCGCTGGAATGCAACATCAGCATCCGTGTCCAGCCGCCGGGAAAGAACGTGCAGAACATCGACCTGCTGTCCGGCGGGGAAAAGGGGCTTTCCGCCATTGCCCTGCTGTTTGCCATTTTGAAGGTCTCCCCCGCACCGTTCTGCGTGTTTGACGAGGTGGAGGCGGCGCTGGACGACGTCAACGTCACCCGCTACGCCAGCTATGCCCGGCGCATGACCCGCAACACGCAGTTTATTCTCATCACCCACCGTCGAGGCACCATGGAGGAAGCGGATATCCTGTACGGCGTGACCATGCAGGAGGAGGGTGTGTCCAAGCTGCTGGAGCTGAAAACCGCCGAGATGGCGAAGCGGCTGGGCGTAAACTAAAAGGAGAACAAAATGAAACAGATCGTTGCGGCGCTTCTTTTGAGCGTGTTTTTGATGGCGCTTGCGGGCTGCGGACAGCAGTCTGCACAACCGATTGTGTCTGAGGAGGGCATCACGGCGCTGACCGAGGCGCAGACTGCGCCCTCTGCCATCCCGCAGGAGCAGGTGCAGTGCACCGCACTGGAAAAGGATGGCGCCGTGTACGGCTTTGAGATGCGCTTTCGCCAATCGGCGGACACGGACGCCCTGCTGCGTGCGCCGGAGAACTACTACTACGGCGTGCTCACCTGCGGCAAAAGCACGGTGTCCGTCCCCACGGAGGAGATCCGCATTTTGACCGACATCCAGACAAATTCCTTTGTTGTCACCCTTCTGCTCCCCAAGGGGGAGACACTTTCCGGCGGGGAATGCACCGTTTCCCTGTGCATCGCCCCGAGAGAGGCGGCGGAGAAAGGCGTTCTTTTCTGTGTGTCCAAGGATGTTTCCCTTTCCTAATTAGAAAATTTTCTCAAAAAATTGCAGTTTTTTGCATTTTTTCTCTTTTCTGCATTACGAAATACGGAAAAAGACTTGCAAAGCGGCTATATTTGGTATAAAATAATTCTGTAATTTTCAAAATCGGAGGAATAATAACTATGGTATCAGCAGGCGATTTCAGAAACGGCGTGACCTTTGAGATGGAGGGTCAGGTTTACCAGATCATCGAGTTCCAGCACGTCAAGCCCGGCAAAGGTGCGGCGTTCGTGCGCACCAAGCTGCGCAACGTGATCGGCGGTGCCGTCGTGGAGCGTACCTTCAGCCCCACCGACAAGTTCCCCACCGCATACATCGAGCGCAAGGATATGGAATACTCCTACAACGACGGCGATCTGTACTACTTCATGGATCCCGAGACCTACGACATGGTTCCCATCAACGCTTCCGACCTTCCCGACAGCTTCAAGTTTGTCAAGGAAAACATCACTTGCCGTATCCTGTCCTACAAGGGCAATGTCTTCGGTCTTGAGCCCCCCACCACCGTTACCCTGACCGTTACCCAGACCGATCCCGGCTTCGCAGGCAACACCGCAACCAACGCCACCAAGCCTGCTACGCTCGAAACCGGCGCAGAGGTCAAGGTTCCGCTGTTCATCAACGAGGGCGAGGAGATCATCATTGATACACGCACCGGCGAATATCTCAGCCGTGCATAACGAACGGAGGTTTTTTTCATGACTTTAACCGAAAAAGCGGCCTATCTCAGAGGTCTTGCAGAGGGTCTGAATCTCGACGCAGAGAAGCCCGAAACCAAGATGTTTCAGGCGATCATGGATGTGATCGATGATCTTGCGCTCACCGCTTCCGACATGGAGGACAGCCTTGCGCTGGTCAATGAACAGCTCGATGCTGTGGACGAGGATCTGGATGAGCTGGAGTCCTTCGTCTACGATGAAATGGACGACGAGGACGACATCTTTGACGACGAGGATTGCTTTGAAGTGGAGTGCCCCGCCTGCCATGAGGTCATCTGCATCGACGGCGACATTCTGGAGGAAGGTGCCATCAACTGCCCCAACTGCAACGAGCTGTTGGAGTTTGAGGTGGACGACTGCGATTGTGACTGCGGCTGCGACGGCTGCGGCGATGACGAATAAGTCAAGTGAAAACGGGAGCTGTACCGAAAAGGTACAGCTCCTTTTTGAACCTGTACAGGTGTTTGTTTCCCTTGCAATATGCAGGGGGATATGCTATGATATGTTCGTAAAAAGGGAGGATGGAAAGTATGGCGTCAAAGGTATTTTTTACGGATCTGCACTGCCGTCCCGGCGACAGTCAGCTGCAAAAGTTGGAGCGGCTGATCCTGCGTGCGGGCATCGGGGACATGGACTTTCAGGATAAGTATGTCGCCGTCAAGGTACACTTCGGCGAGTGGGGCAACATGGCGTTCCTGCGCCAGCAGTATGCAAAGGTGGTCTGCGACTACATAAAGTCCCGGGGCGGCAAGCCCTTCCTCACGGACTGCAATACCCTCTACGCCGGTTACCGCCACAACGCCCTCGACCATCTGGACGCCGCCTATGCGAACGGTTACAGTCCCCTGTCCACCGGTGTGCATACCATCATCGCCGACGGTCTGCGTGGGACGGATGAGCGGCTGATCCCCGTTGAGGGCGGCGAATATATCCGTGAGGCCAAGATCGGCGCCGCCATCGCCGAGGCGGATGTTCTCATCACACTGACCCATTTCAAGGGACACTGCAACGCCGGCTTCGGCGGTGTTTTGAAAAATATCGGCATGGGCTGTGCCTCCAAGCACGGCAAGATGGAGATGCATTCCAGCGGCACGCCGTTCATCGACGCAGAGTGCTGTATCGGCTGCGGGATGTGTGCACGCCACTGTCTGCACGGCGGCGTCTGTGTCGAGAACAAAAAAGCGCACATTTACGAGGATAAATGCGTCGGCTGCGGGCACTGCTTTGCCTATTGCCCCGTGGGCGCAATCAACTGCAAGTGGGACGAGGCGAAGCCCGTCATGAACCGCAAGATCGCCGAGTACACCAAGGCGGTTTTGCAGGACAAGCCCGCTTTCCACATCAGCTTTGTGCTGGACGTCTCCCCCGACTGCGACTGTGACGGCGGCAACGATGTGCCGGTGGTGCCGGATGTGGGCATCTTCGCCGGTTTCGATCCCGTCGCCATCGACCAGGCCTGTGTGGATGCGGTCAACGCCCAGCAGATCCTGCCCCAAAGCCGTGCGGATCACGGACATACCCACACAGAAACGCAGGATGTTTTTGCCCTTGTCCATCCCGACACGGATTGGGCGTCTGCGCTGGAACACGGCGAAAAGATCGGCATCGGCACCCGGACGTATGAACGCATCGAGGTGCGCTGAATCGGAGGAAACATATGCAATACAACGCTATCGGTAAAGAGGACTACGAGGAGCCCGTTTGCCCCTTTTGCAAGCCCGACCAAATCGAAACGATACCCGTAGACCGTGTGATCGAAAAATTAGACGAATATCTGCACAAAAACGACTATGCAGGTGCCGAGCGGCATTTGCGGTATTGGCTGTGCGAAGCGGATGCCCACGGCGATTCCCGTGGGGCACTGACCGTTCTCAACGAGCAGATCGGGCTGTACCGCAAGATCTCCCGGGAGCCGGAGGGGCTTGCTGCCGTGGATGAAGCGATGCGGCTGGTGCACGAGTGCGGGCTGGACGGCACCGTCACCATGGCCACCACATGGGTCAACGCCGCCACGGCGTACAAAGCTTTCGGCAAGGCGAAGCAGGCGATCCCCCTGTACCGACAGGCGCAGGCGATCTACGAGTCTGCCCTGGCGCCCAACGATGCCAAGCTGGGCGGTCTGTACAACAATGCTGCTCTCGCATTTATGGAGACGGGCGACTATGCTGAGGCGCAGGCGCTGTTTGAAAAGGCGCTTCGTGTCATGACGCAAAACGGCAGCTTGCTGGAAATGGCGATCACCCACTGCAATCTTGCCGACTTGGTTGCGGCGGAATACGGCACCGACGAGGGGGAGGCGCAGATCTGTGCGCACCTCGACCGGGCAGAGGCGTTGCTGAACGATCCTGCCGTGGTGCAAAACGGCTATGCCGCCTTTGTCTACGAAAAATGTGCGCCCACTTTCGGCTATTACGGATATTTCCTTACGGAAAAAGACCTGCTCAAGCGGTCAAAGGAGCTTTATGAACGGACTTGAACTCTCCCGAGGATACTATGAAACATACGGCAGACCCATGTTGGAAAAGGACTTTGCCGACCTGCTGCCCTTTTTGGCGGTCGGTTTTGTGGGAAGCGGCTCCGAGCACTTCGGGTTTGACGACGACATCTCCCGTGACCACGATTTCGAGCCGGGCTTTTGCATATTCCTGCCCGGGGAGGACGTGGTGGACAGGCGCAAGGCGTTCATGCTGGAGCGTGCCTATGCAAAGCTGCCGAAGGAATACGGCGGCGTGAAGCGGCAGAACATTTCCCCTGTGGGCGGTGAGCGAAACGGCGTACTGCGCACGGCGGACTTTTATCGCTCGGCCGTCGGTGCGGCGGACGGCGTTCTGCCCTTGGAGGGCTGGCTGCACATCCCCGACTACGCTCTGGCGGAGGCGACCAACGGCGAAGTGTTTTACGACGGCTACGGCGAGTTTTCCCGCATCCGGCAGAGCCTGCTGGAGATGCCCGAGGATATCCGGCTCAAGCGCTTGGCGGGCAATCTGCTGCTCATGGCGCAGTCCGGGCAGTACAACTTCGTGCGCTGTCTGCGGCACGGTGAACCCGAAGCGGCACAGCTTGCGTGCGTGGAGTTTGTCGAAGCGGCACTGAAAGCGGAATTTCTGCTGCAAAGAAAATACCTGCCGTTTTACAAGTGGAGCTTTCGTGCGCTGCGGGAACTGGAGAATACACTGACGCTCTCGGGGCAGCTGGCGTTCCTTTTGAGCGGCAACAATGCGGACGACGCCACCGCCGAGGAAAAATACAACACCATCGAAGCGGTCTGCGGCGATTTCGTCGAGAAGCTGCAAAACGAAAATCTCACGCAGGCGATCTGCGGCGACTTGGAAAAGCACGCCTATTCTGTCAATGATCGGATCCGGGACAACGGCATCCGCACCATGAATATACTGACTGCAATTTAATGGAGGTAATGCAACATGAACATCACAAAGGACATCCGCTACGTCGGTGTCAACGACCACGAATTGGATCTGTTTGAGGGGCAGTACATCGTCCCCAACGGCATGGCATACAATTCCTATGTTATCGTCGATGAAAAAATCGCCGTCATGGATTCGGTTGATGCGAAATTTGCCCAGCAGTGGCTGGACAACATCGCCGCCGTTCTGGACGGAAAAACGCCCGACTATCTGGTCGTGCACCACATGGAGCCGGATCATTCCGCCAACATCGAGCGGTTTATGAACGCCTATCCCCAGGCGACCATCGTCTCCTCTGCCAAGGCGTTTACCATGATGCAGAATTTCTTCGGCACGGACTATGCCGAGCGCCGCATCGTGGTGGGCGAGGGCGATACGCTGGCGCTGGGCAAGCATACCCTGACCTTCTGCACGGCGCCCATGGTGCACTGGCCGGAGGTCATCGTCAGCTATGACAGCACGGACAAGGTTCTTTTCTCCGCCGACGCTTTCGGCAAATTCGGTGCGCTGGACACCGAGGAGGACTGGGCTTGTGAGGCACGCCGCTACTACTTCGGCATCGTCGGCAAGTACGGGCAGCAGGCGCAGGCTCTGCTGAAAAAAGCCGCCGCTCTGGACATCGCCGTGATCTGTCCCCTGCACGGTCCCGTGCTGTCGGAGAATCTCGAATACTACATCAACCTGTACAACACATGGACGACCTACGGCGTGGAGAGCGAGGGCGTTCTGATTGCCTACACCTCTGTCTACGGCAACACCAAGGCAGCGGTCGAACTGCTGGCGAAACAGCTTGAGGAAAAGGGCTGTGCCAAAGTGGTCGTCAATGACCTTGCCCGTGTGGATATGGCGGAAGCGGTGGAGGATGCGTTCCGCTACGGCAAGATCGTCCTTGCCACCACCACCTACAACGCCGACATTTTCCCCTTCATGCGGGAGTTCCTGACCCACCTGACCGAGCGTGGTCTGCGCAATAAGACCATTGCCCTCATCGAGAACGGCTCTTGGGCGCCCATGGCAGCGAAAACCATGAAAGGAATGCTCGAGGGCTGCAAGAATCTGACCTTTGCCGAAAACGGCGTCAAGATTGTCAGTGCGCTGAACGACGAGAGCCGTGCGCAGATTGCGGCGTTGGCGGACGAGCTGACGGCGCAGTAAGCGCAGAGGTGCGTCATGAAA
>JAQXLO010000084.1 GCA_029012165.1 Oscillospiraceae bacterium
ATGCGCCTGTGCTTTGCGACTACGGTTTCAACAACAAAGAACAGCTCAAGACCTTCAACCACACCAACTCCAAGATGGGTATCCATCTCGACTCCAATAAAGTCATCGGCGTGGATGCTTCCACCGGTTCTTTGGGACACGGGCTTCCCATTGCGGCCGGTACCGGTCTTGCCGCAAGGGTGCTGGGCAAGAGCTACAAAACATACTGCCTGATGGGTGACGGTGAACTGGGCGAAGGCTCCAACTGGGAAGCCGCCATGACCATCAATCATTACAACCTGACCAACGTCATCTCCATCGTTGACCGCAACCACAAGATGATCGACGGCGACACGGAGGATGTCATGAAGCTGGAGCCCCTGGCGGACAAGTGGACGGCGTTCGGCTTCACGGTCAAGAAGGTGGATGGACAGAATATCAAGGAGCTTTGCGATGCGATCGACTTCGCACTCACTGCCACCAACCCTGTCCTGATCCTTGCTGATACCGTCAAGGGCGCAGGCATCAAGATGATGGAAAACAACCACAAGTGGCACTACGGCGCCATTGATGAAAATTTGTATAAACAGTGCAAGGCGGATCTTGAGGAATACTACAAGAAGCGTGTTGCTCGTGTAGAAAAGGAGGCGAAGTAAGATGGCAGGCGGATTTGTTTATACGGCGGTAGAATCCACGGCGATGTCTACGGCGGAATACTACGGCAATACTTTGGCGGAACTGGGCAGAAAGCATCCCGAAATCGTTGCGCTGACAGCTGACCTTGCTTCCTCCACCAAGATCGGTATTTTCCAAAAGGAATTCCCAGACCGTTTCTTCAACGTCGGTATTGCGGAGCAGAATATGTTCGGCGTTGCCGCAGGTATGGCAAAGGCGGGCTGTACACCGTTCCTTTCCACCTTCTCGGTCTTCGCTTCTCTGCGCTGTGCGGATCAGCTGCATACCGACATTTGTTACCAGAACATCAACTGCAAGATCATCGCCACCCATGCCGGCACCTCCTTCGGTCAGGCAGGCTCCACCCACCATGCAATCGTTGACCTTGCCGTTGCCCGTTCCATGCCCAACCTTGTCGTGATTTGTCCCGCAGACGGTATGGAAACGGCCAACGCCGTTCGTGCGGCCTACGAGCATAAGGGCCCCGTTTATATCCGTATCAACAGAGGTTTTGACCGTGTGTTGTATTCCAACGCTGATTACGGCTACCAGATCGGCAAGGCCGTCGAACTGCATGAGGGCAGCGACGTGACGGTGATCGCCACCGGTTCCTGTGCTTTCCAGGCACTGCAGGCGGCCATGTTCCTGAAAAATGTTCATGGCATCAACGTGCGTGTTCTCAATATGCACACCATCAAGCCCATCGACAAAGAGGCTGTGCTCAAGGCGGTTCGGGAGACCGGCAAGGTCATCACAGCGGAGGATCACAACATCATCGGCGGTCTCGGCTCCGCAGTGGCGGAGATCATCTCTGAGTGCGATACGCCCTGCAAATTCAAGAGACTCGGTATTCCCGACAAGTTCGCCCCGATCGGTCTGCACGAGGACATCATGTCGATCATCGGTATTGATTCCAATGGCATCATCAAGGCGGTCAACGACATTCTCGGCATCCGCAACGAAGATGATGACAACTGGGAAGACGAAGTATAAGAAGGGGAGTGAACGATATGCATAAGAAAGAAGAAGTGTATTCCAGCGTTATTTTCTTCAATGCAGTCCTTCCTCTGATGAAGGTCATTGCAAACGACGTGCCGGAGCTGAAGAAAAAGTTCAAGGGTATGAACGCTGTGGTTCAGATCAGCGCTGTTGACCCCGAGTATCCGGGCGGCAAGAGAAGCACCTGTTTCTTTATCAAAAACGGCGCATGGACTGTCAAACTGGACACGGTGCACAATTCTCCCGATGTGGAGATCGGCTTTAACTCCATCGAAGCCATGAACGGTTTCTTCAAGGGCAAAATGAACCTGAAGACCCTGCCCCGCAAGATCAAGGGCGTCGGCAAAATGGATGTGCTGGTCGCATTTGTTTCCGTACTGCTCAAGATGTCCTCTCTGCTTTCCGCCACGGAAGCGCCCAAGGACAAGAAATCGCAGGAACTGATGGTCAAGTGTTTCTTCTACCTGCTTTCCACCGGCATCAGCAAGCTGAACAAGGCCGGCTATCCCTCTATCCATGACTGGGCGCTCAAGAGCCCCGACCGTGTCTATGCGTGGGCAGTGGACGGCTATCCGTCTGTTTCTGCCCATATGCGTGTCAAGGAGGGCAACACCAAGGCAGGACGCGGCGACTACAAGAAGGCGATGACCTTCTTTACCCTGCGCTTCGACAGCCTGCCGAGTGCCCTCGGCATCCTGCTGGGCACGGATGATATGCTGGAGGCGGTCAAGGCCGGTCGCCTGATCATGGACGGTGCTCCCGAATTCGGCGGTCAGATCGGCGGCTTCATGCTGGAGGTCGGCGCCCTCGCAAAATAATCAAACAAATCACGCAGAGCCGCGGCTTTTGTCGTGGCTCTTGCGATGTTCAGGAGAGAATCTATGAAATTAACAGAACTGAATCTGAACCCGGTTGCCAAGGTTCGGGAGAGCACAAACTTCACAGTCCGTGAGGTCAAAAAGGTCTGTAAAAATATCGGCCCCCGCCCCTCCGCTTCGGAGAACGAGGACAAGGCGCAGGATTATATTATCGAGAACTGCGGCAAGTTTGCAGATGAAGTCAAAAAAGAACCCTTCACCACAGCGCCCCGTGCCTTTTTGTCCTGGCCATGGGTGTGCGCTATTTTGATGATGGTGAGCACGGGACTGTATATCGGCGCCTTTTTCGCACAGTCTGCACTGCCTGAACCCGCTCTCTTGGCGATGCGAGCAGTGGGTCTTGCGTTGAATATTTTGTGCATCTTTTTTATCGTGTTTGAATTCTTGCTGTACAAGCAGGTTTTGGATGTGTTTTTCAAAAAGCGTCCGTCCAGCAATGTTGTCCTGACCCGCAAGCCCAAGGGTGAGGTCAAGCGCAGAATCGTTTTCGCTGGTCATGTGGACTCCTCCTATGAGTGGCGCTATACCCGCCTCGGCGGCGCAAAGCTGTTGATAACTGTCATCGTATGGGCGATCATCTGCATTGCGGTGAGCCTTGTGGCGGATATTTTGACATTGGCTGTTGATCTGCCTGAGCCGATTCAACTGGCGCTTGTTATTGCGCAGGGCGTCTGCTTTGTGGGTGTGAGCGTTGGCTATTTCTTTGAGGACGGCAAGCATCCCGTGGACGGTGCGAATGACAACCTGACGGGCGTGTTTGCTTCCATTTCCGTGCTGCAATTCCTCTCTTTCAACAATATTGAGCTGGAAAACACCGAGGTCGTTGCCGTTTCCATGGGCTGTGAAGAGGCAGGTCTGCGTGGCTCCAAGGCGTTTGCCAAGGCACATGACTACAACGATGTGGAAACAGTCTGCATTGCGGTGGATACTCTGCGTGACTTTGCGTATATGGGTGTGTTCAACAAGGATATGAGCGGTACAGTTAAGCACGACAAGCAGGCGGTGGCACTGCTTCAAAAAGCGTCGCAGCTGGCAGAACTGGATCTGCCGCTGAAGTCTGTGTTCTTTGGCTCCTCCGATGCCGCCGCACTGACGCAGGGCGGGATGAAGGCGGCACTTTTGGCGGCAATGGATCCTGCGCCGGCAAGGTATTACCACACACGTTTGGATACAGCGGACAACATGGACATCCGCACCGTGGAAAAAGGTGTGGAAACGCTGATCCATGCCACGCTCTTGTTCGATGAGCAAGGCTTGCGGGACAGCTATGAAGCTTAATTTGCATAACATTTGCATACTGCGAATATTGCGCAGTCGGTCAAAATATGCTATAATGAGTCGATAATAAAACAATAAAGAGGTGCGGTAAAACGATGTTTGATGTAGCAATTATCGGTTGCGGCGTCGCCGGTTCCTCCATCGCCTACAGACTGTCGAAGTTTGATCTTCGCATTGTGGTTTTGGAAAAGGAAAACGACGTTGCCATGGGCGCTACCAGAGCAAACAGTGCGATCATCCATGCGGGCTACGACCCTGAGGAAGGCTCACTGATGGCGAAACTGAACGTGCGCAGTGTGGAGCTTACCAAGGAGCTTTGCGAAAAGCTTTCCGTTCCCTTTGCGCAGATCGGTTCTCTGGTGTTGGCCTTCAGCGAGGAGGAATCTGCACACGTCCAAAAGCTCTATGAACGGGGCGTGAAGAATGGTGTTCCGGGACTTCAAGTGCTCTCCTACGAGGAAGTCAAAGCCATGGAACCCAATGTTGCGGACACGGTGACCTGTGCGCTGTACGCTCCGTCCGCCGGTGTCATCAATCCGTGGGAATATGCTCTGGCTCTTTCGGAAACGGCTGTGCGCAACGGCGTGGAGATTCGTCTGGAGTCCGAAGTTACCGCAATCGCCAAGACGGAAAACGGCTACGCACTTTCCGTGGGCGGGGAAACCGTTGAAGCGAAGTATGTCATCAACGCCGCCGGTGTGGAGGCTGGAATGATTCACGACATGGTGCTTCCCCATGCCTTTGAGATCACGCCCAATAAGGGTGAGTACTTCCTGCTGGACAAGAGCGAGGGCACCCGTGCCAAGCACGTCGTGTTCCAGTGCCCCTCCAAGGTGGGCAAGGGCGTTCTGGTTTCCCCGACGGTGCACGGCAATCTGATCGTCGGTCCGAACGCTGTACCCTGCGATGCAGGCGATACATCCACCACATCCGATGATTTGGCATTTGTTCGCACCATGGCTGTCAAGAGCATCCCCTCTGTGGATTTTCGTCAGAACATCCGCAACTTTGCGGGCGTTCGTCCCAACAGTTCTTCCGATGATTTCATCATCGAGGCGCACGATGGCTTCTTTGACGTGGCAGGCATTAAGTCTCCCGGACTCGCCTCTGCGGCGGCCATTGCGGAATATGTGGAAAATATGATGCGTGAGAACGGCGTTGTGCTGACCGAAAAGGCGGAATATACCGATACCCGCACGCAGGTGCGCTTCAAGGAGATGTCCCACGAAGAACGTGCTGAACTGGTCAAAAAGAACCCGCTGTACGGTCGTGTGATCTGCCGCTGTGAGACCATCACCGAGGGCGAGATCGTGGATGCGATCCATCGTCCGATCCCTGTCAAGACGGTGGACGGCATCAAGCGCCGCTGCGGTGCGGGTCTGGGCAGATGTCAGGGAGGCTTCTGCGGACCGAGGGTGGTGGAAATCCTTGCCCGTGAGCTGTCCTGCTCCCGTGCGCAGATCGACAAGGACAAAACCGGCAGCTATATCGTCAGAGAGAGGGAGGACTAAGCCATGTATGATCTTGCCATCATCGGCGGCGGCCCCGCAGGTCTCGCTGCCGCATACAGCGCATACCAAAAGGGTCTGCGCAACATCGTCATTCTCGAAAGAGACAAGGAACTGGGCGGCATTCTGAACCAGTGCATCCACAACGGTTTCGGTCTGCACCGCTTTAAAGAGGAGCTTTCCGGTCCCGAATATGCCCATCGCTATATCGAAATGCTTCAAGATACGTCTGTCGAAGTCAAGATGGACACCATGGTCATTGAAGTGACCCCCGACAAAAAGATCTTCATCAATAATCCCGAAGGCTATGCCTGCATCGAGGCAAAGGCCATCGTTTTGGCCATGGGCTGCCGTGAGCGTACCCGTGGTGCGATCTCCATTCCCGGCACCCGTCCCTCCGGCGTGTTCACCGCAGGTGCCGCCCAGCGCTATTTGAACATGGAGGGTCTGATGGCGGGCAAGCGTGTGGTCATCCTCGGTTCCGGCGACATCGGACTGATCATGGCACGCCGCATGACTTTGGAGGGTGCCAAGGTTTTGGCGTGTGTGGAGGTAATGCCCTATTCCGGCGGCCTT
>JAQXLO010000085.1 GCA_029012165.1 Oscillospiraceae bacterium
TCGAGGAGCATAATGCCCGCCGTGTATTGCTTTTGCCATTTGTCCTCCCATCCGTTTTTGCCCCGAGTGCGGTCGAGATCCACGGCGTGGAACGTGGTGAGCCAGCCGTACTTGGTTTTCACAGGCGGTGCGGCGGGGCCGATTTTGTCGTTGGCAAACGGAACATCCTCCACGGCAAGGACGAGTTTGTGCCCACCCCAATAGGCAAGGTCAGGGGAATCGGACATCCACAGATCGAATCTGTCTTTGCCGCCACGGGAATAGACAGGCATGGGGCGTTCAAGTCGAACATACTTGCCGCCGATTTTTTCGGGAAACAGCACCATATTGCGGTTGTCCGGCAGAGACATCGAGAGAATATCAAAGTGCGCAAAGTCGGTCGTTTTCGCAATGCCGCCACGCAGACCGTGGTCAGTATCCACGGCGAAGCACATATAGCACACGCCGTCAATCACCGTCAGTCTCGGGTCGTAGGCACGTTGGATGTCGCCGCCCGACAGGGAGAAGCACGGTTCGGGCGCCGCATTCCAGTGAATCCCGTCGTCACTGGAGGCAAAGCCGATGTTCGTGCCGACGAGTCGGTAACGGTCGTCGCCGCAGTAGTCGTTGCGAAAAACCATAACATATTTGCCGTTGTACTTCGTGACGCCTGCGTTAAAAACCAAACGTGCATTGTACGGTACATCCCGTTCGCTGAGAACAGGGTGGTCAAGCTTGTGTATACACTGTGCGGACTGCATGGTATTTCATCTCCTTTGCCACAGTATACCATACCCCCCTGCTGCGGTCAAGACTGAGGAAAATACGAAAACTTTTTGCGGTTCGCCCTGTATAAAAGTAAAAGGTTTCAAAAAAGGTTGAAAACACAAAAACAAGATGGTATAATGTTCGACAGCAAATAGAAAGGTCGAAGGTTATGAAATTAGGTATTGTTGGTTTGCCGAACGTCGGCAAAAGTACACTGTTTAACGCCATTACCAACGCAGGCGCACAGTCTGCAAACTATGCATTCTGCACCATCGAGCCGAATGTCGGCGTCGTTTCCGTGCCGGATGCACGGATCGACAAGCTGACCGAGATGTACAATCCCGCCAAGGTCACGCCCGCCGTCATCGAATTTGTGGACATTGCCGGTCTCGTCAAGGGCGCCTCCCGGGGCGAGGGTCTAGGCAACAAGTTTCTCTCCCATATCCGGGAAATGGACGCCATCATCCACGTTGTCCGCTGTTTTGAAAACGACGACATCATTCATGTGGACGGCAGCATTGACCCCGCAAGAGATATCGAAACGATTAACCTTGAATTGATTTTCGCCGACCTGGAAGTTCTGGAGCGCCGTATTGACCGTGGCATCAAAGCCATGAAGGGCGATAAATCCCTTGCCGTTGAGGTCGATTTCATGAAGCGCCTGAAAGCAGAGCTGGAGGCGGGAACGCCTGCACGCAACGTGGAGATGTCAGACGATGAGAAAGCCTCGATGCAGGAACTTTGCCTGCTGACGGCAAAGCCCGTCATTTATGCGTGCAACATGAGCGAGGACGACTTTGCAGGCGGCATCGACAACAACGCCGGCTACAAGGCGGTGCAGGAAATTGCCGCCGCCGAAGGGTCGGAGGTACTGCCCATCTGCGCCGAACTGGAAGCACAAATTGCCTCTTTGGAACCGGACGAAAAGGAGATGTTCCTCTCGGAACTGGGCGTGGAAAAGGGCGGTCTGGATATCCTGATCCAGCGCAGCTATTCCCTGCTCGGTCTGATCTCCTACCTGACAGCCGGCCAGCCGGAGGTTCGTGCATGGACGATCAAAAAAGGCACGAAAGCACCCCAGGCCGCCGGCAAGATACACTCCGACTTTGAACGTGGCTTCATCCGTGCAGAGGTCGTTTCCTTTGAGGACTTGGTCGCCTGCGGCTCCATGACCGCCGCCAAGGAAAAGGGACTTGTCCGCAGTGAGGGCAAGGAGTACGTCATGCAGGACGGCGACGTGGTTCTGTTCCGCTTCAACGTCTGACGGAAAGTCCTCATTCAAAAAGAATGCTGCAATCCCGTTGAAGGCGATTGCAGCTTTTCATTATTATAGGGTATTATGACATCATAGCCTAATCTTCTTTATAACCGTTCATCTTTTTAAACAGCCGTTTATTGGATGCGTACAGTTTTTTGTACACGTCGAACGTTTTGTCATATACCGCTTTGTTTTTCGCATTCGGGTTATACACTTTTTCGGCAGGAATGAGCTTTTTGCACTCCCCGATATTGTGCAGCACACCCAGACCGACCGCCGCAAGAACCGCCGCACCGACAGAACCTGCGTTCTGAGGACTGGCAACCGTTTCCACCGTTCGGCCGGTGCAGTCCGCAAGGGTCTGGCAGATCAGATCCGACAGGGCGCCGCCGCCTGCAAAGCGCAGCTTCTGCGAGGTCTGCACCTTTTTCTCCTCGGTTTCCAAAAACCAGCGCAGATGATAGCAGACACCTTCAATGACCGCACGAACCAACTCCGCCTCCGTAGTCTCCAAACTCAGGTTAAAGAACATCCCCCGGGCATCCGGCGCCTCAAAGGGACAACGGTTACCATGCAGCCACGGCGTGAAAATTACACCGCCGCTTCCCGCTGGAACGGTACTTGCAATTTCTGTCATTTTGTTGTATACTGAGTTTACGGGGATTTTTTCTTCGTAAACGTCGATCTCATCCAGAGCGATGCGATCCCTTGCCCACTCCAAACATTTACCGGCGGTCTCCAATTCTGCGAAATAGAGGAACTTTCCCTTGTCCGCACCGACGATCGCCGCAATCATAGCCGTTGTGTCCACAACGCTCTTTTCCACGACTGTCCCTACCCAGCCGGATGTCCCCCAGTAAACATGGGTGTCTCCCGGATCCACAGCGCCGGCCGCAACCCCGATCAGGGATGCGTCACCGCCCCCGCCGAATACCGGAATGCCCGGCACCAGACCGAGTTCTTTCGCCGCTTTCGCAGTGAGGGTTCCCGCCTGTTCGGTGCACTGGATGATCCGTGGCAGATGGGCATACTTCACGCCCAGCATATCGCACATCTCTTTGCTGAAGCCTTCCCTGCCCTTGCGGATATCATAGATCAGCGCCGCAAATGCGGAATCCGGCGTCATGACGCATTCGCCTGTCATGCGGGCGATCAGGCTTTCCTTGACGTCCAGCCATTTATAGGTGCGTGCAAAATTTTCCGGCTCGTGCGCTTCCACCCATTTGTACTTCCAGACCGGGTCTTTTACGCTTGCGGCAACCGCACCCGTGATTTGCAGGGATTTCATCAGCTTCGCCACATTGGCACCTGCGATCTGTGCACCATGCGCCATGCCCTTTTCCAGCTCCTCCTGCGCACGCTGATCCATATAGCTCATGGCTCTGCGCACGGGAACACCGTCCTTATCGACCAGCACCACGCCCTGCATCTGGGAGCAGAAAGAAATACCGTCGATCTGCTCCGCTTTGATTCCTGTCCCCGACAGCACCTGTGCCGTGGTTCTGCACATGGCGTCCCACCATTCGTCGGGCTCCTGCTCCACACCGCCGTTGTCCAGCACATACAGATTGTATCCGCAGGATGCGTAGCTGATCAGGTCGATCTTTTCGCCGATTTTGAAAAGACAGGTCTTTACGCCTGTCGTGCCGATATCATAGGCTAAAACGCAAATTACCTTGTTCATTCTGCAGCCCCTCGCTTTCATACGTCTATATTAGCACAAATATACAATAAATTTCAATGTTTTTCCGGAGGTTTTTATGGACACACGTTTTGCAATTTCCAAGTATCCCGACGCCGAGGCGGTAACCCGGCAGCTCGATGCGCTGATCGCAAAGCCGATCTACACGATCAAGCCCGACGCTCTTGCGGCATACGAAAAGGATTATTTCGGCGAGAAATGCCAGAAGAGCAAGGCAATGATCGACGAAGCCCGACAGATCATTCCCGGCGGCGTACAGCACAATTTGGCATTCAACTATCCATTCCCCCTCGTGTTCACCAAGGCGGAGGGCGCATATCTGTACGATCTGGACGGCAACAAGTACTACGATTTCCTGCAGGCAGGCGGTCCCACCGTTTTGGGCAGCAACCCCATCGAGGTACGCGAACAGGTCATCGACCTGCTGAACACCTGCGGTCCCTCCACCGGTCTGTTCCACGAATTTGAATATAAGCTTGCCAAAAAGATAGCCGACAATTTTGAAACGGTCGATATGTTCCGTATGCTCGGCTCCGGCACCGAGGCGTGCATGGCCGCCATCCGTGTGGCAAGACTCGCCACCAAAAACAAGAACATCATCAAGATGGGCGGCGCCTATCACGGCTGGAGCGATCAGCTGGGCTACGGCATCCGTGTTCCCGGCTCCAAGTTCACCCAAGCCCACGGCGTTCCTATGCACATCTTCTCCAACACGCAGGAATTCTTCCCCAACGATCTGGACGATCTGGAAAAGAAGCTCAAGCTCAATATGGCCAGAGGCGGTACAGCCGCCGTCATGATCGAGCCTGTCGGTCCCGAAAGCGGTACACGTCCCGTCGATTTCGACTTCAACAAGGGCGTGGAAAGACTCTGCCGCAAGTACGGCGCACTGCTGATCTTTGATGAGGTCGTCACCGCATTCCGTATCGGTATGGCAGGTGCACAGGGGTATTTCGGCGTTTCGCCCGACCTGACCATCTTCGGCAAGGTGGTCGCCGGCGGCTATCCCGGTGCGGGCGGTATCGGCGGCAAGCGCGAATACATGAAGTATCTCGGCGCCGGTTTGGACGGTGCAACCAAGGTCAAAAAGGCGTTCATGGGCGGCACCATGGCGGCGACACCCATCTCCTGCGTCGCCGGCTACTATACCCTGAGCGAAATTGAGCGCACCAACGCCTGTCAGGTTGCCGGGCAGATGGGCGACCGCATCACTGCCGGTCTGCAGGAACTGATCAAGAAACACAATCTCCCCTTCGTCGCATTCAACCAAGGCTCCATCTGCCATCTGGAAACCGTCGGCACCATGCACTTCGCCATCAACTGGAAAAAGCCGTGGGAGATTCCGGCTGTCCTGTCCGCCACCTCCGAAAGAAAGAAGGAGATGGAACACATGGGCGCCGCTTACATGGCCGAGGGTCTTGTCACGCTGGCAGGCAGTCGTCTGTACACCAGCGCCGCATACACCCCCGAAATGATCGATGATGCCCTTACCCGCTTTGACAAGGTCTTCGCTAACGTTGCAAAGAAGAAAGAAAATTAACCATACAGAAAGGTATCGGTTATGGATATTTTAACTGCTAAAAAACAAGTCATCGAAGCCGGCCACAAGCTGATTGAATGCGGTCTGATCGCCCGTACTTGGGGCAACATCAGCTGCCGCATCAGCGACAAGCAGTTTGTCATCACGCCCAGCGGGCGCTCCTATGAAAATCTCAAGCCCGACGACATCGTCGCCGTCAATATTGCGGACTGCGCCTATGAGGGCAGCATCAAGCCCTCCTCCGAAAAGGGCATTCACGCCGACTGCTACCGGCTTCGCCCCGATGTAAACTTTGTCATCCACACACACCAGACCAATGCCTCCGTACTCAGTGTGCTGCAAATGGACGTTCTTGTGAACGACGTGGATGCGGTTGCGCTCATGGGCGGGAAGGTGCCCTGTGCCGCCTACGGTTTGCCGGGCACGAAGAAGCTGCGCCACGGCGTATCCTCTGCACTGCTCTCCAACCCCGATTCCAAGGCGATCCTGATGGCGCATCACGGTGCGCTGTGCGCAGGCAGAAGCTTCGAGGAGGCGTTCCGCATTTCCGCTATGCTGGAAAAGATCTGCGAGGACAAACTGACCGGCGCAGATAATATTGCCGCATACAGCTACAACGGCGTTGCCGGCTCCAGCACACGCACGGAAAACGGCTTCTCTTTGGTAACCGCAACCAACGGCGCACAGGATGACGGCAGAGAAACGCAGATCCACCGTGCCATCTATGACGCACGACCTGATGTGCGGTATATTCTGCACGACACGAATCCCTATGTGCTGCAATGTGCAGAGGGCAAAAAAGCCATGAAACCCCTGCTGGATGACTTTGCACAGTTGGTGGGCATCAGTCTCAAGATCGCCAGGGACTGCGACAAGGATATTGCCAAAAAAGTCAAAGGCCGTAATGCCGTTCTGGTCAAGGGCAAGG
>JAQXLO010000086.1 GCA_029012165.1 Oscillospiraceae bacterium
CTCCGAAAGACTGACCCTTGCACAATACTGCACGACTACAAACGAACCCGAGTCATACCAGCGAAACAAACCCCCGTGCAAAAGATTGCACTACTACAAACGAAGCAGAGAAAGAACAGCGAACAACTGCCGTGCAAAATATTGCACGCACTGCAAGCGGAGCGGGGAAAGACGACGAAACACCTGCCGTGCAAAATATTGCACGACTTGTGCTTCGAGCAAGGCGAAACGACAGAACCCGACTTACAAAAATTCATTAACCGGCTAACATTTTTTCTCGTACATATTGCACGATCTACAAGCGGAGCGGGAGAGAGACAGCAAAAGAATCGCTCGTGCAAAATATTGCACGACCTGCAGGCGAAGCGGGGAAAGACGACGAAACAACTGCCGTGCAAAATATTGCACGCACTGCAAGCGGAGCGGGAGAGAGACAGCAAAAGAATCGCTCGTGCAAAATATTGCACGCACTGCGAGCGAAGCGGAGAAAGAGTCGGCAAAAGAATTACCCGTGCAAAATATTGCACGCACTACGAGCGAAGCGGAGAGAGCCGGCATACAACTGCCGTGCAAAACATGGTATGCTTCGGAACGGAAGTCGATATAGGTACACTTCAAACGTGGAACAAAACGAAAGAGAGGGGAAAATATGTGGTTTCTATTCGCACTTTTATCGGCGGTGTTTGCGGCGCTGACATCCGTCCTTGCCAAGGTCGGCATTCAGGATGTCAACTCCACCCTCGCCACGGCACTGCGCACGGCGGTCGTGCTGCTGATGGCGTGGGGGATGGTGTTTTTGACGGATGCACAGAACGGGATCGCCTCCATCAGCCGCAAGAGCTGGATTTTTCTGATCCTGTCGGGGCTTGCGACGGGCGCATCGTGGCTGTGCTATTATAAAGCTTTGCAGATCGGCGACGTGAGCAAGGTCGTTCCCATAGACAAGCTGAGTGTGGTGTTCACGATGGTGCTGGCGTTTGCGTTCCTGCATGAGAAGTTTACCGTCAAATCCGTGTTCGGTGTGCTGTTGATCGGCGCAGGAACACTACTGATGGTTTTATAAGGCAACATTGCCAGCCGGAGTGTTGCCTTATAAGAGTGTTTTGTGAATGGTCTGTAAATTCTGCTCCCCTTTTGTTGACTTAAAACAAAAATGCGCATATAATATTGGATATAATTTACATGGGAGGGCTGTGCGTTGCTTCAGCTTACCGACATTGTCAAAAGCTACAAAACAGGCGACACAGCGGTGCAGGCGCTCAAGGGCGTGAGCATTGCGTTTCGCAAAAATGAATTTGTTTCCATCCTCGGTCCCTCCGGCTGCGGCAAGACCACACTGCTGAATATCATCGGCGGACTGGATCGCTACGATTCGGGCGACCTTGCCATCATGGGTCGCTCCACCAAGGCGTTCAAGGATGCGGATTGGGACAGCTACCGCAATCACTCCATCGGTTTCGTGTTCCAAAGCTACAACCTGATTCCGCACCAGACGGTCTTGTCCAACGTGGAACTGGCACTGACGCTGTCCGGCGTGTCCAAGACGGAGCGCAGAAAGCGTGCGGCGCAGGTGCTGGAGAAGGTAGGTTTGGGTGATCAGCTGAACAAGAAGCCCAACCAGATGTCCGGCGGGCAGATGCAGCGTGTGGCAATTGCCCGTGCGCTGGTCAACGACCCGGAGATTCTGCTGGCGGACGAGCCGACCGGTGCGCTGGATTCCGAGACCAGTGTGCAGATCATGGATTTGCTCAAGGAGATTGCGCAGGACAGACTGGTGATTATGGTTACCCATAATCCGGAGCTGGCGCAGCAGTATTCCACCCGCATTATCCGTCTGCTGGACGGCGTCGTCACCGGGGACAGCGACCCCTACGAGGGCGAGCCGATCGTACAGGCGGAGCCGACCCGGGAGGAACGCAAGCAGAAGAAAAAGGAAGAGAAAAAGCGCAAAAAAAAGGAGCGCACCTCCATGTCCTTCTGGACGGCGCTTTCCCTGAGCACCAACAACCTGATGACCAAAAAGGGACGCACCTTCATGACGTCCTTTGCCGGCAGCATCGGCATCATCGGCATTGCGCTGATCCTGTCCCTGTCCAACGGCTTCCAGTTGTACATCGACACTGTCCAGCAGGATGCTCTGTCCACCTATCCCATGTCCATCGAAAAGGAAACAATGGATATTTCCAGTATGCTGGAGTCCATGGCACAGGCGGGCAAAAAGAAAGAGCACGAGCTGGATAAGGTGTATTCCAATCCCATCATTTCGGAGATGATGGGGATGTTCTCGGCGGATTTGACGACCAACGATCTGGCGGCCTTCAAGACGTTCATTGAGGACGAGAGCAACGGCATCGGCGAACTGCTGAGCACACCGCCGCAGTACGGCTACAACATCGACCTGAACGTCTACAAGCCCGACGTGCAAAACGGCATCGTGCAGATTTCCCCCGACAATGTCCTGACGGATCTGATGGGCAGATTCGGCATGGGCACCGGCGATTCTGCGAACTCCATGATGAGCATGGACTCCATGGCGTCCATGAGCCCGGCCAATATGAGCATCTGGACGGAGATCATCGACAACGAGGAGATGATTGACGCACAGTACGATATCCTCAAGGGGCGTATGCCCGAGGCGTACAACGAGGTCGTGATCGTCACCGACAGGAACAACGAGATCACGGATATGTCCCTGTATGCGCTGGGGCTGCTCGATCAGGAGGAGCTGATGAGTGCCATTTCATCGCTGATGAACGGCGAGAAGTACGAGCCTGTGGAGCATACCTTCACCTACGACGAGATCCTGTCCACGGAATTCTCCCTGGTTTTGCCGGCGGATTACTACGCCAAGAACGAGGACACGGGTCTGTGGGAGGATATGCGCTTCGACGACAACTACATGAACGAACTGGTGGCGAGCGGCGAAAGGCTGAAAGTTGTCGGCATCCTGCGCCCGTCCGAGGAGGCGACGGCAACCTGCATCACCGGCACCATCGGCTATACCCGTGACCTGACCGACCATATTCTCCGGGAGACGGCCTCCCGGGAGATCGTCAAGGAGCAGTTGGCTTCCCCCGAGACGGATATTTTCACCGGTCTGACCTTTAAGGACGTGGAGGAAAAGCAGGCACTTGCCGAGCGAAACAAGGACAAAAAGCAGGAGGAATCCACCACGGCGGCGCCCGTTTCCACCGGTGCGCTGAATCCCACGGTGGGTACACTGGATGTCACGTCTGCGCCTGCGGTGCGGGGCGTGGCGACCACCATGACCGAGGACGAGGTCTATGCCTACATCGACGCCAATGTCCCGGCGGACGAGCAGGAAATGATGCGGGATTTCGTTCGCCTGTTCCTGAAAAATACCCGTTCCCTGAGCGAACGCAAGCAGCTGACGGAATATTTGAACACCCTGTTGGCAGACTATGAGGTAGAGGGTATCGGCAAGATCACCGGCGAGCAGGCGTATACCTACCTCTCCCTGATGGGCAAGGAGCAGAAGCTGTCCATGATCTCCGCCATGATTACCGGCGACACCTCCGCACTGGAGGGACAGCTGCCCGAGGAGATGACGACGCAGCAGCCTGCCGCAGAGACGACGGAAACGGCGCCGGAAGCGCCGCAGGAGCCGGAAGAGCCGGAGGAACCGCAGATCGAGGCGGCGGAAAGCCTGTCCGTCAACAAGGCACTGCTGGGCATTGCGGATCTGGAAAATCCCGACCGCATCAACCTGTACCCCGTGGACTTTGAGGCCAAGGAAAAGCTGTCCGCAATCATTGCGCAGTACAACCAGGATATGCGTGATCAGGGCAAGGACGAAAACGTCATCGACTACACCGACTATATCGGTATTTTCCTGTCCTCCGTGACGACCATCATCAACGTGGTTTCCTATGTGCTGATCGCATTCGTGGCGATCTCTCTGGTGGTATCGTCCATCATGATCGGCATCATCACCTACATTTCCGTCCTCGAGCGCACCAAGGAGATCGGCATCCTGCGTTCCATCGGCGCCTCGAAGCGGGACATCTCCCGTGTGTTCAATGCGGAAACGCTGATCGTAGGTTTGGCGGCCGGAGTGATCGGCATCGGGGTGACGCTGCTGCTGAATATACCTGTCAATATCGTCATCAAAGCGCTGGTGGACATCTCCAACGTGTCCCGCCTGCCCATGGGCGGCGCAGTCATCCTGATCATCATCAGTGTGCTGCTGACCGTGATCGCAGGTCTGATCCCGTCCCGCTATGCGGCGAAGCGGGATCCCGTGGAGGCACTGCGCACAGAATAAACAATATATAATAGAATCGGGGTCGCCTGTGCGGCCCCCTTTTTTGAGGTTTATCACGGATTTTTGTGGGATGAAAAGTTCGCAAGCTTTTTAAAGGCTTGTCAGACTGTCGAAAAAGTTCAGCGAAAGCTTGGCTTTGCAAAGCGGAAGCCTTCCCTGCGAGGGAGGATGGCGAGGCGTGAGCCTCGTCGGGAGGGTTTTCCCTCCGAGCTTTGCTGTCTGTTTACGGCGGTATTTGGAACCCCTCAGTCTGCTGCGCAGACAGTTCCCCTCGCCGGGTGTTCCCGGTGGGAAGCACAAATCCCACAATTTTCCGTGAGGAGCGTTTTTTGAAAAGAGGAAGGTATGACAAGGGACGAAGCACAGCATCGAAAAATGACACAAACGCCCATTCCGAAGCTGGTCATCCGTCTGGGGATCCCCACGACGGTCAGTATGCTCATCACATCCATCTACAACATGGCGGACACCTATTTTGTCTCCCGCATCGGCACCAGTGCCGGCGGCGCCGTGGGCGTGGTGTTTTCGCTGATGGCCGTTTTTCAGGCGGTGGGCTATACCTTGGGCATGGGCGCAGGCAGTCTGCTGTCC
>JAQXLO010000087.1 GCA_029012165.1 Oscillospiraceae bacterium
GGTGCGCTTATCAGTTTTATGCGGCAAAGAACTGCGTGTTCAAATTCGGTCCCAAGGATATGGGTTACGGCAACTATATCATCAATATCACCGAAAACGGCAAGATCATCCATACGCTGTACATGATGGACACACATTCCAATGCAAAATCCGACAGCATCAACGCCGCCGAGGACGGTACGGCAAACTATGACCATCTGTGGAAAAATCAGATCGCATGGTACAAATGGGCGGTCAACGGCACCAACGCCATCGCCGGTCAACCGGTGGAAAGCTCCGTGTTTATCCACATCCCGTTGTATGAGTACAGACAATTTGAGGCACATATGGGTGAGGAAACCTCGTTCGGCGAAAACAGGGAGCCTGTCTGCAGCCCCGAGGGCAACAACGGATTCTTCACCGTCTGCAAGGAGCTTGGCAGCACCAAAAACGTCGTCTGCGGACATGAACACATCAATTCCGTTTCCTTTGTTTTGGACGGCATTCGCCTGACTTATGCGCTCAAGACGGGCGCAGGCTGCTACTGGGATCGTGACATGAGCGGCGGCACAACGCTGACCGTGGACAGCAACGGTCACGGTACGATACAGCACGTCTATTCGCAGGTAGCGGTGGCGGAGAACAACTGAGCCAATGATATATAAGAGATTTAGCAAGCATTTGGCAAAGCTGACAGTCTGTCTGCTGTTCTGCGCCGTCCTGTCTCCCATTGCCCACGGCGTGCGCACCTACAGCGAGACGGCGGACAGTGTGGACAGGTTTTCCCGGGCGGTCAGCCGCTATGAGACACAGCACTTTGACGGCGAAGCCGACCACACGCTCATCGTGCGCACGGACGGCACAAAGCCGGACTTCCGCACCCTGCACCCCCAGTATTCGGTGCAGGGACCGGACGATACCTATGTGGTCTGCTTTGCGGATGAGGCGCAGGCGCAGGAGAGTTTGGTACTGCTCAGCCGCACCGACGGTGTGCTGTATGCCGAGCCGAACGGCGTTGTATATGCCCAGACGGAAGCCGGGGACTATTCGCCCCATTCCTGGGGTGTGGACTATCTGCAAACCCGTGCCGTGGCGGAACAGCTTGCGCAAAAGACGCTGACGACAGTCACGGTGGGGGTGGTGGATTCCGGCATTACGGCGGATCACCCGCAGTTTGAAAACCGCATCGCAGGGGGAGACAGCTTTTTGAGCGACCCGTACAATGTGGATCGCTACGGACACGGCACTTGCGTTGCGGGTGTCGTGGCGGACTGTACCCAGGGACTGCCGGTGGAATTTCGGATCGTCAAGGTTTTGGACGACACGGGGCGGGGCAGTCTGCTCAATGCCGCCAACGGCATCCGGCTGGCCGCCGAGCAGGGGGCACAGATCATCAATCTCAGTTTCGTGACCACTTCCTGCTCGCAGTATCTGCACGATGCCGTGCACTACGCCATGGGTCTGGGCAGTCTGCCGGTCATCGCCGCCGGCAACTACACGCTGAACATGGACAAATCCACGTGCTGTCCGGCACACATGACGGAGCCTGTGGTGGTCTCCGGCTGTGACCAAAACGGCGAAAGATACAAAAAATCCTGCTACGGCTCCACAGTGGATCTGTGTGCACCGGCGGTGGCGGTGGAATGTGCCTTCCCGGATGGCGGCTACGCTTCCCAGAACGGTACCTCCTTTGCCGCACCGCATATTTCCGCCGTGGCGGCGCTGTACAAGCTGTGCGACCCTGATGCGGACTGCACCCGCCTGACCGCCCTGCTTTTGGAGCACACACGGGACTTGGGCGAAATGGGGTACGATCCCTACTTTGGCTGGGGTGTGCCGGATCTGTCGAACTTTGACCTCTCCGGCTGTGCGGTGACAGCGGTTCGGGTGGAAACCCTGCCGCAGAAAACAGAGTATGTCTATAAAGAGGCCTTCGATGCCACAGGTCTGTCCGTGCGGGTGTCCTACGCCGACGGTACGCAGAGTGTGCGCAGCTACGGATTGAAGATCACCGGGGCGGATGCGCTTCAGCGGGGCGACAACGAGATCACCGTTTCCTACGGCGGGCAAAGCGACACTTTCTCCGTTTTCGTAAAATTGGAATGGTGGCAGTGGCTCATCAAGATCCTGCTGTTCGGATGGATATGGTACTAAAAAACGAGCTGTCTCGAAAAAATCGGGACAGCTCCTTTTCGTTCTCTTATGTTTGCAGCAACCGGCGCAGA
>JAQXLO010000088.1 GCA_029012165.1 Oscillospiraceae bacterium
ACAGAAAGACCGCCGACTTGCTGACGCAAGTCAAGAGATTTTTGTGTAAGCTGACGCAATAAGATTCAAGCAAGGCGTGCGCCGCAATTGTGCGGTATTGCCCAGAATTTCGCCGACTGCGGTCGGCGACCAAAGGCGCCGCCATTGGAATCCGCAAGCCTTTAAAAAGCTCCCGCGAAACTTTTTATCCCACAAAAATCCGTGATGAACCAATTGTTTTGAGGGATAAATTATGCTCCCGTCACAGCGAACGACGGGAGCATTTCCTTTGATCTTGTTTTCATTCTATATATTCGTTTATAAACTTCTCAAGCTGCCATTCCGGGCCATCATATAAAAGTTGCAGTAACGCTTCCTGCAATTCTGATTTTGAAAGTTTATTTATGTATTGCTGAAGCATATTATCATACTCCGCTTCTCTTTCTTCCTCCTCTTCGTAACGTGCATCCAATTCCGCTTTATATTTCCGTGCTTCATCAGGATATGCCGCAAAGAAAACAGCCACCATATGCTTACAAATTTTATTTCCGGTCGCAAACGGACAATCGCAGGTTGAAGAACGCACTTTACTGAGGTTGAGGTGAACTTTATATGGCTCCGGCATGGTTCCCTTGACAAATCCTTCAATTTCTGTGTCACTGATTTGGGTATACCGTGACACATTATCGTTTTCGTAATAATCATATCCACGGTAAACGGATTTGCCGCTTGCGGCTGTGAGCAGACTCATACGCACACTTCTTTCACATTTGATTGGATAGCAAGAACGGAGAAATTCCATGAATTGATGATTCATTTGAAAATCCGTGTTTTACAAAATACAGTGCAAAAAAAATCCGTTCTCCTAAGAGAACGGATTTTCGTTTGGTGCGAGAGACGGGACTTGAACCCGTACGTTGAAAACACACGCCCCTCAAACGTGCGCGTCTGCCGATTCCGCCACTCTCGCTCGGAACATGACATATTATAGCAGGGAGCAAGAAATTTGTCAAGCATTTTTAGAAAGTTTTTTGTAAAACGCAGCAATTATTTTGCTCATTTCTGTCTATGCGTCATGCCGTCTCCGTTTCCCAAATTCGTCATCGGCAAGCTTGGTGAAGCGTCGAATCATGCGTATTTCATTCGGATTGTACGGATGCAAGCTCGGGCGATACAAGTCATGGAACCATTTATCAAAGTCCCACGAAACGTGTTCCGGGTCTTTGTAATACGCATCCCACATGCCTTCCCACATCTCATACGTTTGATACTTTCCCGCAACAAAGCCCCAATTAAAACAGCCGACTCTCTCCAAAAAGAACAGCGGGAACATCTCCTCGACGGTATTCCCGAAACACCGTCCGAGCCACTCTGTGTTGATGATGGGTCTGCCTAATTGTTTGAGGTGATTGAGAATCAAGATATTGTCCGTATACGGTCCGTAATTGTGGTAGGAAATGATATCCGAATTGTCCAGTCCGAATCGCTCAATTTCCGACAAAGCGTCGATATTTCCCGGCGTTGTCCAAACACCGACGGTCAACGGCTGTATCGGGTCAATTTCCCGAAGGATTTCAAATTCTCTTTGCAGTCTCGGCAGGGACAAAGAATTCCGTTTAGAATTGCCCGGCTCGTTAAACACGTCCCACATCAAGATGCGTTCGTCGTCTTTGTACCGTGTCACAATCTCCCGCACGAACCGATCATACTTCTCTGCGTATTCCGGCTCGTCAAAAAGAGAAAAGCCTGCCTCTTCTAAACTTCCATGCTGAGAGACTTTTCTGCCGCCGTGATACCCCCAATCGACGCTCTGCTCGCCTAAGTGCATCCGTTTCAAAGCCTCTTCCTTGGGCGGCATACAGTCATTGTCCAGCACAACCACGCACGAAATCCCGTTTTGTGCAGCGGCGTCTATCGTCCGCTCAAGGCGTTCCATAAACCCGTCATGCTCTTTTTCCCACACAAAGTATTCCAAAATAATGCGAATCGCATTGTACCCTGTTTGCGCCACGAGCGCAAGCTCTCGTTGGGTTGTTTCAAAGCGTTTCTCGAAACCGTATGCCTGCCACTGGTCAATGCGATTGGCGCAATCACTGCTCATGAAATTGCACCCGCGAATCCACGGACGATGATTGTACCAGTCCCAAGCTCTCTCTTTACTCCACTGATTTTCCACTGCATTCTCCCCCGTATTACGGCAAAAGACAGCATAAAAGCCTTTGTGCTTTCTACGCTGTCTTTCTGTTTCCTATAAATGTCGGACTATGCGGTCAAATTATTTCGCTTCGACCGTTTCTTTTTCCGCTTCCTCGGCGGCTTTCTTGGCTTCCTCTTCTGCTTTCTTGGCGGCCTCTTTTGCGGCAGTACGCTCTGCCATCACGGCACGAATCTGATCCAGCGGAACACCGTCCTCCACCAGCTGGAAGTATTCCTCGGCGGGAATGTTGCCGATGAAGCAGGGTTTATACTTGACCTCGATACCCTTGACGAAGCAAAGGATATCCGCCGCAAAGCAAAACACCAGCAGAGCGATGTAAACATAGGCGCCGAAACCGACAGAGGACAGCTGAATCACATTGGGGAACAGTGCGGTAATCTTGCCGCAGAACAGGAAGAACGTGACAATAGAAGCCACGGCGAAAAGCAGATTGAGAACATTCAGTGTGTAGTTGCGCTGTTTGCCCTTGGGGCTGCACGCCATCGTCAGGCAAATCAGGTGTGCCAGAACGCCCACTGCGGACAAAAGGATGCACACGACCGAAACGGCAAAAAGAATGAACGCCGTGCCCATCAGCTTGGAGCCAAACATGGCGATCAAAGAATCAAAATCCATCCGTGAGGAAAGGAGGTTGTACAGGGAGATCACGTTGACAGAGCCGTTGTACTGGGCATAGGGCGCCGTGAATCCGAACTTCGCCAGCGGCAGGAACAGACCCACAATGGGAAGCACGCTGAAAACGATACGCACGATCGCCAGCTTGGATCCGATGAAAGAGGCCTTCAGACGGTCAAACTTGACCTGTGTGCGGGCGTGTTCCGCCTCCGCCTGATCCGCATCCAGAAGGAGCCGTTCCTCCATTCCGTAATAGACCATGTTCACACCGCAGTGGGGACAGTTGGGTTTCCAGTCGGTGAGCCTCAGTTTACCGCCGCATTTCGGACAAGTTGCTGCCATTATTATTCCTCCAAAGCCTATTAAAAATCAAGTTAATCAATTTTAACATAAATACGGAACAAATGCAATATTTTTTCAGACATTTTTCGTTCCTTTTCAGACAATGAACCCACCATCCGTGCAAAGCACCTGTCCGGTTATGAAATCCGCCGCCGCAGATGCCAAAAAAAAGATTGCCTGCGCCACGTCCTCGGGGGTGCCGAGCCGCATCAGCGGGGTATCCTCGGTCAAGGTGTGCATGGTCTGCTCGTCAAAACAGGCGTTCATGGGTGTGTCAATGACGCCGGGTGCCACACAGTTGACGCAGATTTTCGACGGACCCAGCTCCTTTGCCAGCGCTTTGGTCAAACCGATCACCGCCGCCTTGGACGCCGAATAATGCACCTCGCACGAGGCGCCGCTCACGCCCCAAACGGAGGAAATATTGATGATCTTGCCGCACTGCCGGCGCACCATATACGGAATCGCCTCCCGGCAGCAATGAAAAACGCCGCCGACGTTGACGGCAAACATTTGCTCAAACTCGGCGTCGGTGATGTCCGTAAACAGCTTCTGTCCGGCGATGCCGGCATTGTTGACCAGCACGTCCACGCCGCCGAAGGTCTGCGCAATGCTGCGAAACATTTCCCGGACATCGACTTCTGACGACACATCGGCATAGAACGGCTCAGCTGAAAATCCCTCTTTGCGCAGAGCCGCACACAGCGCCTGTGCACGGTCAGCGCCGTGGCAGTAGCCGGCTGCCACCTGATATCCGTTTTGCGCAAAAAGACGGGCGGCAGCTTGACCGATGCCGCCCGATGCGCCTGTAATCAATACGGTTTTCATCCCGCCATGCCTTCAAACATCTTCTCAAACTCTTCCATGGTGTACTTTTTGCCGCTGAGATTGAAGGCATTCTTGTCCGAAACGCCGGGTTTCAGGGAGATGCTCGTAGTCTCCACCACCTGCCGTGTTTCCAGATCCACAACCTCCCAGCGGGTGATACCGTTGCTGGTAAAGTAGAAGCTGTAGCCCACATTCTCCTCGGGAATGCGGTAGCTTTCGCAGACATAGCCCGTGCCGCTGACCACACCGACGTACTCCAGTGCATCGGTGCGCAGCATTTCACGGATATCCATATCCTTCATGGAGTTAAGGACATCCTCCATATCCTGATCTACCATCTGCACATAGCCGGTCGCCCATGCGATATAGAGCTTGGAATCCTTGATGACGACCCGAACTTCATCCAGTCCGCCAAGTTTCGGCATATCTTCTGCACCCAAAAAACTGCCTAAACGTCCCTTGAATGCTCCGTTGTTTCCGTCCTTGTAGAAGGTATAGGGAATCGCAATACCCTCCGATTTCATCTCTGCCTGCACGGTGTAGGAGTTGCCTGCCAGAATATCCATCACGTACTTGTCGAGGTAGGTAACCTGCGGACGGGAAACTGTACCGCCCTCTGTGACATTGCCGCCGAAGCCCACATTGGTCTCGGCAATGTTGTCGGTCATGGAGGTGGAATCGGTCACAGTTGTTGCCTGTGTGGTGGTACTTGCCGTTGTGGCTGTCGTACTGCCCGATGCGGCAGTCGTCCCGGGTTTCTTGGTGGTGGAGGGCTGGGAGGGCGAAGTGAACATGAACGCCTTGGTGGTGGTCACACGGGTGGCGTTTGCTTTAGTTGTCGCCGCTGTTGTGGCATTGGCGCTCGCAGCTTTGGTCGGATTCGCAGAGGGCAGGGTCAGCGCCTCGTACTCCTGCTCATAGTGTTCGTCGGTGGTGCGCTCCGTGTAGCTTTCGTCCTCGTAATCGTTGGTGAAATCCTCAAGCAGTTCCTTCCAGGGACTTGCCGTGGTTTGCTCGGTGGACTCGGTGGTG
>JAQXLO010000089.1 GCA_029012165.1 Oscillospiraceae bacterium
CTCCACCAGCTTGGGCTGGGTATCAATAATGGTGACGTCGTGGTTTTCGTTGGAAATCTGCTCGGTCAAAGTGGTGCCCAGTTTGCCGAGACCGACGATCAGGATACGCATAAGCGATTCTCCTCAAAAACAGAATGAAATCAGGATTCGGAATTGTCCTTCTTGGAATCGGCCGGGTCATAGCCGTAACCGTAGCCGTACCCATAGCCGTATCCGTAGCTGCGGCGGCCGTAGCTGCCGTAGTTTTTGCCGCTGTAGCGGTAGTGTCCGGCGGCACGGTTGGTGCCCACGGTGACATTGTTGTACACACAGCCGACCAGCTCCGCCTTGCCGGCAGACAGGTCGTCGATGGTGTTCTGGATGCGCTCGACGGAGGAGAAGTCCTCACGGATGACCAGCAGCTGGGCGTCGGCGTAGTTGGTCAGGATGGACGCATCGGTAACCACACCGGCGGGCGCCGTGTCGATGATGACAAAGTCAAACTCATTGCGCATGGCACGCAGTGCCTTTTCCATCTGCGGCGTGGACAGCAGTTCCGCCGGGTCGGAAACGGCCGCAGAGCCGCCCAGCAGAAAGATCTTGTGCTTTTCCACGTAGCGGATGGCACGCTCAAAGGAGCTGGTGCCGTTGAGCACATCGGAAAGCCCGTGGCCACGGCTTTCCTTGCCGTTCAGGGACAGCAGCTTGCAGACGGCGGGCTTGCGCAGGTCGGCGTCGATGAGCAGGACGGAATGCCCGTTCTGCGCCAGAGCAATGGACAAGTTGACCGCCACGGTGGTCTTGCCCTCATTTTCTCCGGCAGAGGAGATCAGGAATACCTTGTGACCCTTTTTGGCGGCGATATTTTCCACCTTGGTGCGGATCGCCTTGTACGTCTCCACAAAGGAGAAGCCGACCGTGCCCTCGTCCATCAGCAGTGCCTTGTTGGAGGCGTTCTTGCCGCCGCGGGGCTGGGTTTTGAACACGAGACCGATGATGCGCAGATCCAGTCTTGTGTGGATGTCCTCGGCGTTCTGGATGGTATTCTTCATCATGTTCAGGATCATGATGAAGATCAGCGCCAGCACAGCGCCGGCAAAGGCACCTACCAGGCAGTACATCAGCGCAGAGATGTTGGTGTTCGCCGCCGTTGCGGCAACGGGGCTTTCGCAGATGGTGATGCTGGAGTTCGGGTAGCCGGAGCTTTCCACGATGTCGGTGAAGTTGTGCATGACCGCCAGAGCAAAATCGTAGGACTTGGCGGCGCTCTCCGTGGTGACGGTCATGATGATGATGTTGGTGCCCGTCACCGTGTTCAGGGAAATTGCACGGGAGACCTCCTCTGCAGTGGTGTCGAAGGAGCAGGTCTGCGCCACCTTTTCGCACATGGTGCGGCTGGACAGGATATACTTGAACGTATTGGCCAGCGTGATGGAGGCATTCAGGTCACTGCTGGAATAGGCAGGATCCTCATCGTCCATGGACTGACGGTTGGAGACAACAAAGGAGATCTGGGAGGAGTAGGTCACGGTTCTGGTCAGCTCCGCCGCCGAAAAACCGAGCGCTCCGCACACCAGCGCCGTCAGGGCGATGACCCACCATTTGGAGAGCACCATCTTGACAAGGTAGGCGACGTTGATCTCCGCACCCTTGCGGTCAATTTTCGTGTTTGTGTTGCTGCTCATGGGATTCTTCCTTTCTTCCGGGGATTGAGGGAAACTGCGCAAGGACGCATTCCGTCCATGTTTGCAGTGCGAATTTTTCACGCACAAAGCGTGTGTTTATGCCACGGGGTACGCCTTGCGCACGGCATACCGCCTGAAACAGCGCTTTTTGGTCATCCGGCACAAAGAACTCCGCCTGCGGCAGACGCAATTCTTTGTGTGGCTCGATACTGCTCAGCACCAGCGGCAGTCCGCAGTATGCCGCCTCCAGTACGGCGTAGGGCATTCCCTCGGTGCGGCTGGCAGAGAGGAAAATATCTGCACTCTGAAAGTAGGTGCCCACGTCCGATCTTGGCTCCAGCAGCTGTACCCACTCGGGGATGCCGCCGAAGTTTTGACGCAGGAATTCCACCGCCCGATCCTTGTGGTTCGCCACGCAGATGCGCAGGGTGTAGCGGTGCGTGGGGTCGAAAAAGTCCAGTGCGTGCAGTGCGGTGTCGATGCCCTTGATCTGAAAATCGTAGCCGAACATCAAAATGCAGGGAGACGGCTTCGGAAAAGGCTCCGCCGTATGCAGTCGGTCGAAGTCGATACCGTTGGGAACAGTGACGCAGTTTGGGAAGCCGAGGGCGGCATACGCCTTTCGGACGGCATCGCTGACGCAGAGAATTTTATCGGCATGCAGAAGCCGGCGGCGCAGGTTTGTTTTGAACCCTGCGGTGTACTTCGGCAGACTATGGGCGTGGAAGATGTGGGGGATATGACGAAACAACGTCGCCAGCCGAAGGGGCAGATAGGCGCAGCTGTCGATGAAGTGGGAGTGGACAAGCCGCACACCGTGTCGCCGAATGCACCGGCGCAGAAGCTTCGCAGCGGCGAAAGTGCCCCCGGGCAGAAAGTAGACGGGATAGCCGTCTGTCTGCAAAGCGTGTGCCCAGTCTCTGTCCCGGGCACGGGGCGGCAGAACGAAAACGGTCTGCATACCCTTTTGCCGCAGAGCCTCGGCGAGATTGCGTATGCTTGCCATGAAATTGCCGCCGTAGGGCGGGGCGTAGTTGAGAAGCTGCAGGACGCTGTTCATTCTTCCTCTTCCTCCGTCGGCACTTTGGTGTCGTTGAGGCTGACGGCGCAGAATGCGGCGGCCAAAACGAGATGCACCTGCATTTTGTAGTAATTGACCATACCGTACTCAAAGATGATGAACAGCAGCAGCACTGTCATAAACAGCAGGGCGCTCTTGTGTCCGTTGATCATCTGCCGTGTGAGTTTTACAAACAAATAGGCGTAAAACCAGTAGTAGGTGATAAAACCGATGATGCCCAGATCGGCGGCGATCTCCCAGTAGTTGTTGTGGGCGTAGGAGAAGGTCTTGCCGTACTCCAAAATGCGGTAGGAGAAGTTGTTCAGCCCGATGCCGAAGAAGGGGCGCTCCTTGAAAAAGGATTTCGCCATATCGATGTAGAACCGGCGCAGGGTCAGGCTGTAGTCGATGGTGGCGCCGCTGGTGCGGTCGGAGAACAGGTACTCGATCATGTGATCCAGTCGCACACCGACGGTTTGGTAGAGGAAGGGGATATTATAGATCAGTACGATGGTGAGGACGCCGGTGAGGATGGCACACAGCACCCGCAGGATATAGTTGCGTGCACGGTAGTTAAAGGTGACCATCAGCAGCACGCCCAGTACGCTCATGAACAGTGCCTTGCGGGAGCTGGTGAGGATGACGGTAAAGAAAAAGGGTACGCACACAAAATAGAATGCCTTGCGGTGCCGGACATACGCTTCATAGAAAGAGAACAGCACGGCAATGGTCAGTGCACAGCCCACGTCGTTGGAGTTGTAGGAGGTGACGGCGCCCAAAAAGCCGGAGAACCACTGCTGTGCCGGCGTTTTGACAAACAGATACACCATCAAAAAGGCGCTGGCGGCCAGCACGGTGCGGATATATTGCTGCATCCGGGACTCCCTGTCCAGATACAGGATCAGGCAGTAGGTCACGGCAAGGATCTGGATAATTTTGGACAGCGGCACAAAGGAGGTGGCAAAGGAATCTGCCCAGATGCTGGATGCGAACGCCAGCAGAACGAACAGCCCATACCAGAATGTATGCAGAGAAATGAATATTTTGCCTGTGCGCAGGCGTTCCGCCAAGGAGATGGACAACGAGATGCCGATAAAAAGGAAAAAGACAAAGTAGTAAAAATAGTTTGCGCCCACCGTGGTACTGCCGAAGCAGATGACGGACAGCATAAGCATAAAAAAGCTGACACCCCAGAGCAGATCCGGAATGCCGCTTGCAAAATTCAGGCGCAGAATGCCGTCCTTCAAAGAGACCATCAGTCGTTCGTCCGTCCTTCATCCGCACGGCAAAGCAGATCGGCAAAGCGGGAAAAGTTTTGCGCAGCGGAAAAATTTTCTTGATACTTTTGGAATGCGTTTCGGCGCAGCTCCCTGCCGCAGGTATGCGCCTTGCGCAGGGTTTGCGCCAGCAGTTCGTCGGTGAAATCGGCAGGCAGCAAAAAACCGTTTTGTCCGTCGTCGATCAGCTCTCGGCATCCGCCCACGTCGGTGACAATGGCGGGAACGCCGTAGGACAGCGCCTCCATGACGGAGACCGGCAAGCCCTCTCTTTTGCTGATGTTGACGAAAACATCGACGGGATTTTTGCGGTAGTAGTCCAGCACTTGCTCGTGGGACAGGGCGCCCAAAAAGCGCACGTTGTGCAGTTCCGCACATTTTTTGCGCAGTGCCGGCAGAGAAGCACCGTCGCCGATATGCGTCCACTCGATTGCCGTATCGGGGAGCAGAGCGAGCGCATCCGCCAAACGGTCCAGCCGTTTAAGAGGCACGGTGCGTGCACAGGTGAGGATGCGGAATACGCCGTCCACGGAGCCTTCCGTCAGCGTTCCCTCGGGCGTGCCGAGACAGGCACAGTGTATTGTATCCGAAAAATCGGGATTTTGTTTTGTCAGAAACCGTTTGCCGTCCTCGGAACAGGCATAGACGCCGTCCACCGCCTGCAAAAGCATGGTGCGGCAGGGCAGGTAGTCGAGGGCGTTGGCGTACGGATATAGATCATAGCCGTGCGCCCGGGATATGAATTTGGTCGCAGGAAGCGCCTTGCGCAGTTCGGCGCCCACAGCGGCTGCCACAAAAAACCAGTAGCTGTACAGGACAACTTCCCCATAGGCGGAAAAGTCAAAGTCCCGGACGGTGTCGAGGATCTCCCTCGTGTGCCGGCGGGTACGGGCGAGAAAATAGCCGAGAAACGCCCGCTTGGGGAGAGAATGCTTCACCTCGGCTAAATCCCGCTCGGGAAGCTTCGGCAGGCGAAACACGGCGGAAAGCCCGTGCAGACAGTCAAGCAGGCGTGCTTTTTTAGGGGGGAGCACCGCACTGTTGCAGAGTGTGACGTTTTCCGGCAAAGGTACCGATACCTTGGCACCGGGAGCAATGCCGATGGGCAGCAGCAAAATGCGGTCGAACCGTGCGGCAAGATAGGGCATCTCCGTTTCCAGATACGGCTCGCCCGGGTTGTAGGGATAAGCGGTCGTGAGCAGAACCAGACAGCGTTTCACTTATCGGACAGTCCTTTCACTGCACGGGGGAAGCACAGGGATGTCTGCGGCTTCGGGCGGTGCGGGAGATTTTGCGGCGCCGGCACGCACACGGTTGGAGAGCATGGTGTGTGCTTCCTGCAAAAAATAGGTGGGGGAAACCAGAACGGCTTTGACCCCGTATTTCAAAAACGCAAGGGGCATATGGCTGCGCCGTGCCGTGACGGAGAGTACAGCCCAGTGGCGGAAATCCACATATTTCCGCTCGGACGGCGTCAGCAGGTTAGATCTGGTCAGCTTGAGCTTGTATAAACGGTTTTCACCGTTGATCTTGTTCGGACCGACGGAGATGCGCTCGCCGTCATGCAGATACTGCACGATGTAGGACACGGGCAGATAGCCGATTCGTGTGCCGAACTCGATCATGCGCCACATGAGCATGAAGTCCTGCCCCATGGGCACGTCCGCAAAGCCGCCTGCGGCCAACAGCGAGGAACGGCGCACCATAAAGGTGGAGGTGGGGCCGAGGGAGTGCAGGATATGCTGGCGCATCAGCTCGTCGTTGGAGCAGTCCTTGACGTAGCTGTGGCGGCGGTACTCGACCAAACGACCGCTGCCGTCGTGGAGGTAGACGTCCGTGAAAGACATCTCCAGATCGTTATCCACGGTAAAGCGCAGCTGCGTTTCCACTTTTTCGGGCAGGTAGATATCGTCGTCGTCCAAAAAGGTGATGTAGGTACCCTTTGCTTCCTCGATGCCGTGGTTGCGGGCAGGACCGCCGCCCATGGGATGATCGTTGAGTACATAGGTCACTCTCGGGTCATTGCGATACGGCAGCATCACTTCCATGGTCTGTGCCCGTGCCGGGGAATCGGGGGCGTTGTCGTCCACAACGACGGCTTCGACGTTATGGTAGGTTTGCGCCAGTACGGAATCCACCGCCCGTGCCAGAAAATGCGGACGCTTGCAGGTGGGTATGATGACGCTGACTTTATCTATCAAGATGCATTCTCCTTTGAAATCAGGATTCTGCCGGGTCGTCCGGGATCTCTTCTATGAATGCGAAGCCCGTTTCGTCAGACTCGGGTTCCGGTGCGGGCGTTTCCTCGATGCGGATGGGTCTGGGTGTTGCGGCAACGGCGTAGAAGTTCTTTTTGCGGCGGCGGGCAATCAGCAGTCCGAGAGCCAGTGCGACCCATGTGATGCCGGAAACGATGGCGGCAGGGCGCAGTCCCACCGGCTCATAATCCAGAACGATCTCGTGATCGCCTGCGTCGATGCGGATGCCCAGAAGTGCCTGACCGATTTTCACATAGTCCTCACGGCGGACACGCACGCCGTCCACATACACACGCCAGCCGTCGTCGTAGGGGATGGAGGTATACAGGATCTGGTCAGGCTCTGCGTGAACCGTACCCTCGATGTGGGTCTCTTCAAAGGTGGTGATCTGCATTCCGCCCTCTTCCAGCGTTTGGAACGCCTGCCGGAACACATCCATGTCCAGTCCGCAGGCAAAGAACTCCACGGTGCCCGAGCTGCTGTCGTCCTTGATGGGGATCTCCACGTCCACCTCTTCGTTGGCGTCCAGCACGCCCAGATCCAGGATATACGCCTCGTCAATACTCTGCGTCAAGCTCAGATCGTCGCCGTTGACATAGACCGTATCGACGGCACGGGACTTGACGTACAGGTAGCAGTTCTGCTGCACATAGGGCGAGATGGTCACGGTGAAGCTGCCGTAGGCGGAGGCATCCAGCTTGCTGAATTCGATGTGGTTGCTCAGCACGGTGTCTGTGGAGATATCGTTCACGTTGTTGCAGTATACATAGGAAACATCCATGGGGGTGAACACACCCTGAATGCCGCTGGCACGGCGCAGGAAATCCGACTGCACCGCAAAGGGGTTGGATTCGGAATCGTTCCAGTTTTCCACGGATGAACCGACGGTGAAGGCGATGGGCAGGGCGTAGCGGTTTTTGTAGGCGTCATAGGTGGCGTTGGACACGCACGGCTCGTACAGCGCCTCGTTTTCGAGACCGGTGCTGTCGTTCTTTTTGACCACATACTGGAGCGCCGTCATGGCGTTGTAGACCGGGGTCTGGGGATGGTAGGTGTAGCTGTTGATGTAGTTGCCGTACATTCCCAGGTGACTTTGCAGATTGGACAGCTTTTCCGAAGCCATGGAGGAAAAGGTGGACAGACCGTAGTAGTTGTACCAGGCGGGATCCATGCGGGTGCGCAGACTGGACAGTTCCATGCGGTACATTTTGTCGCCGTGGTATGCGTCCAGCGTCGCCTTGAGGTCGGCGAAGTCTGCGTAGTCGCCGCTGTAGGAGGCTTTGGTCTGGTTCATGGAGTAGTTGTCCGTGTTGGCGATGGCGGATTCGGAGATCACACAGCACAGCACCAGCAGGGAGACGGACGCCGCCTGCAATTTTTTATTGCGCATGGCGGCGAGCACCAGCGTGTAGACAAAGGTGAAGGCCAAAGAGATCAGGATCGTGGTTTCGGAAACATTTTTGGAGCCGATCTCCTGCACCATCACGATGAAGAACATCACGCCGACGCCTGTCAGCAGCAGCTCCTTGCCGCTGAATTCCCGGATGCGGCAGATGGCACGGAAAGCGAGGATCAGCAGGATGAAGGAGTACATGAACGAGAAACGGTACGGCAGGTCGTTGGGGAAATGGAAGCCGTGCCAGACGTAGTTGGCGAAGTTGATGTTGAAGGAGAAGTACAGCACGCCAAGAAGCAGAACGTGCATGATCTTCTCTTTAAGCTTGATGGACTTGGACAGTAAATACAGCGGGATGAGCATGACGGTGAGGATGCCGCAGTACACATTCGGCAGTACATCCTCGCCGCTGGAACGGATGGTCGGCTCCACGCTGGCCAGATGGTTGGCGAGGAAGTCGAAGATGGAGTAGTAGCTCTTGTAGTCCTGCGGGAAGGAGCCGGAGGTCGCCGAGCAGGCACGCAGGATAAACACTGTCGGCAGCAGAGCGAACAGCGCCAGCAGTGCCGCCAGAACGGAGGCGCCGGCAAAGGTAAAGCCTGCGTTCAAAAAGCGCATATTGCCGGGGCTGAATTTTCTTTTGTACGGGTCAAGCTTGTCCGCAAAATTGTAGCAGGACAGGTACCGCACCAAAAAGTACAGCACGGAGAACAGGCACACCATGAGCGCCATGTAGTAGTTGGAGATCATGATGACGGTCAGCACCAGCGTGTAGAGCAAAAAGCCCTTTTTGTCGATGATGCGCTCGATGCCGAGGATCACCAGCGGGAACAGCATCATGGCATCCAGCCACATGACGTTCCAGTAGTAGGCGATGAAAAAGCCGCAGAACGAGTACAGCACACCGAATGCGGCGCTCACGTGGTCGCTGCGGTGTTGGGATTTGCGCAGATAGTAGGTGAAGAAAGCGGCGGCAAAGGCGGCTTTGAGCAGGATCATCAGCGCAATGGCGTCGGGGATGTTGGCGTGGGAGAACAGGAACATGACCACCAGCAGGGGACTGGCGAGGTAGTTGAAAAAGTTGCCGAGGAAACTGCCGCCCATGCCTGTGTTCCATGAGTATAAAAGGCTGTCGCCGTTTTTGATGCGCTCGTACAGCTCCGCAAATAGAGGACCGTACTGGTGGTACAAGTCCATGCGCAGGATGGTGACGTCCCCGAAGGGCGCCATCTTGAAGCAGTAAAAAACGAGCACCATAATGAGCGCCGAGCAGAAAAATGCCAGTGCGCAGAAACGGTTGTCAAAAGCAATCTTTCGCAGACCGGTCTTTTTGGCGGACTTTGTTGGTGTATTCGACATGGTAGGACAGACCTCCTGTATATACTTATACATATTCATCTTGCATTTTACCATACACGGCGCATTCTTTCAAGTAAAAATTTTTGAAAGGGCATATTTTTCATATATGGAATAAAGACGAAAGCGCCTGTGCGGTTCTAATTCGGGACAAGACGCCATAGACTGTACAAAGAAACGGAAAGTGAAGGACGATTATGGCACAGAAACTCAGGGAAGCGGTGCAGTATATCGTGCCGCGGCTGCGGGAAGCGCTGCTGCGTATGCCGCAGGAAGTCCAGCAAACGGTGCTGGAGGTACGCCTGCGGGCGGATGCGCCGGTGGTACTGACGTGCATGGACGGGGCGTATTTCCTGCTGCCGGACGGCAGAACCTGCTGTCTGTACCGCACCGATGCGATGACGGCGACGAGGCAGGAGGTGCAGAACACCTTTTTATCCCTGTGCGGTTATTCCGTCCACAGCGTGCAAAGGGAGATCTGCGAGGGCTTTCTCACGCTCTGCGGCGGGCACCGGGCGGGAATCTGCGGCACGGCGGTGACGGATGACAGGGGCGCAGTGCAGAGCCTTGCCGATGTGACCAGCATCAACCTGCGTGTGGCACGGCAGATTCCGGGTGCGGCGAAGGCTTTGTGGGATGCACTGTTCCGGCAGGGACTGTGCAGTGTGATCGTGGCGGGACCGCCGGTCAGCGGAAAGACGACGGTGCTGCACGATCTGGCGGTGCGGCTGTCCGAGGCGCTGTATCGGGTCAGCGTGGTGGACAGCCGCAGGGAGCTTTCCCCCTTGCCGCTGTGCGACGTGCTGTCGGGGTACGGAAAAGCGCAGGGCATCCTGTGCGCCCTGCGCAGTTTGTCGCCGCAGATGCTCATCTGCGACGAGGTGGCGGACGAGGAGGAGATCCGGGCACTGCAAAACGGCTTTGCCGCCGGTGCGGAATGTGCCGTCAGCGTGCACGCAAGGGATGAGACGGATCTGCCGTACAGAAAACCCCTGCAGGCGCTTCTGCGGACGGGACAGTTTTCCCACGTGGTACTGCTGCAAGCGTCGCCGCCGTGCCGCATTCGCCGGATTTTTGAAGCAAAGGAGTTGGGTGCATGAGATGGTTGGCGGCAATGCTGGCGGTGCTGCTGGGCATCGCCGTGGGAGCGGGACTGCGTAACAGACTGCGCCGGCAGGCAGAGGTTTTGCGGCAGATCTGTCTGCTCTTGCGGCAGATGCGCACCGAAACGGCGTATCTGCACACGCCCTTTCCCGCACTGGTGCGATCTCTGGGGGAGAACGGGGAGTGCAGTGCGCTGACCTTTTTGACGGACTGCGCCGTCCAGTGTACCGCCGGAACGGCATTTCCCGACGCATGGCGTGCCGCCGTGCATCGGTTTCGGCGAAGCGGTGCGCTGCCGGCACAGGCGGGACGGGAGCTGGCACAGCTGGCGGGATCGGTCTGCGGCGCCGACATACGGCGTGTGGACGGGATCCTTGCGCTGTACGAGCAAACCATGGAACGTCACCTGCAAAATGCCGAGGAAAGAAACCGCACCGGCGGCAGGCTCTGTGTGCGGGTGTGCAGTGCTATGGGACTGCTGTTCGGAATCTTGATCGTATAGGATGAAATGAAATGGACATTGCCTTTGTTTTTAAGATCGCCGCCGTGGGAATCATCGTTGCGGTGCTCAACCAGATCCTCTCGAAGTCGGGGCGGGATGACTATGCCATGCTCACCGCCATCGCCGGGATATTGGTGGTGCTGATGATGCTTTTGCCGAAACTGCAAAATCTCTATCGGACGGTGCGGTCGGTGTTTGACCTGTGAGCGGATACAAGGTCGCCGCCTTTGCCATCGTGGCGTCGATTTTGGCGGCAATGCTGAAAAAGGAAAAAGCGGAGTATGCCCTTCTTGTTCAGCTGGCTTCGGCGGCGGCGATTCTGCTTTCCGTGGCGGCGTCGGCCTCGACGGTGTTTCATACGCTCATCGGCTTTGCCGAGCGGGGTGCGCTGGGGACAGGGTACATCCGACTGCTGCTGCGGGGCTTGTGTCTGGCGGCGGCGGGGGAATGGACGGCGGCATTCTGCAAGGATGCGGGAATGTCGGCATTGGCGGTCACGGTGGAGGCGGCGACGGCGGTTTTGCTGTTGTCCATGTGTTTGCCGCTGATGGAAACGGTGCTGGAATTTGCGGCGGGATTTTTTGTATGACGGAAAGTACATGGGATCTGTCGGGTATGACGGACGCACTGCCTGCGGAAGCGGCAGAGATTTTGCGGGATATGGGCATCACGCAGGCGGAGTTTTCGGGGCTGTTCTCCGTGCGCTTTGCAGACGTGGCGGAAACGGTGTTCGGCGTGTTCCGGGGCAATCTGCGGGAGCCGGCGCTGTTTTTGGGGACGGGACTTGGCATTCTGCTGGCTTTGAGCGCCTTCGGCGCCATCGGGAAGCCCGGCGGCAAGGAGTCGGCTCTGCGGGCATATGTGGGCAGTCTGTTTCTGCTCACCGCCTGTGCCTCGCCCTTGTATACGGCGCTGACCGTTGCCGTGTCCGCCGTCAAGACGGGCAGCGCCCTTATGTGTGCGCTCATTCCGATTTTGGCGGCGATCGTGGCGGCAGGCGGCAATCCGGTGCTGTCCGCCGTTTGGCAGACGGCGGTATTCTCGGCGGCGCAGACCGTCTCTGCGGCGGCATCGGGATTCATGGCGCCGTGCTGTGGTCTCATCGCCGGCACCGGGATCCTCGGCGCACTCATGCCGCAGATGCGCCTGTCGGAGCTGACGGAAAAGATCCGCAAGTGCTGTACATGGGTTTTCTCCGCCATGGCGACGCTGTTCACGGCGTTTCTCTCCCTCAAGGGCGTGCTGGCGGGATCGGCGGACACCCTGACCGCCAAGGGCATCAAGCTGGCGGTGAGCAGCTTTATCCCCGTCATCGGTTCCCAGCTCAGCGACGCCTATGCTTCCGTGGCGGCAAGTCTGTCGGCGGTGCGTTCCACGGCAGGGGTGTTTGCCGTTGCCGCTGTCTGTGCGGTCACTTTGCCTGCGGGGGTACAGCTGCTGCTGTGGATGGGCGCACTGAAGCTGCTGGGTGTGGCGGCGGCTGTGCTGGATCGTAAAAACGAGGGCGCACTGCTGTCCGCATTTGACGGCGCCCTGTCGGTACTGCATGCCTGTCTGCTGTTTGTGACCGTGCTGTATGTGCTGTGCGTCGGAATCATCATCAAGGTAAAGGCGGGGATATAGTGGAAAGTGTCAGCGGACTTTTACTGGGTCTGTGCTTTGCCGCCGTGCTGGGCGGTACGGTGCATCTGCTGTCCCCCAACGGCAGTACAGACCGGGCAATGGGGCTGTTCGTGTCCCTGTTTGTGATCGTGTCGATGCTCTCCCCCGTGCAGGAACTGCTGGGAAACAATTTTAGGCAGAGCGCATTCGGCACACAGCACACGCAGGAAACGGTACAGCAGGCCGTGCTGGACAGCGCCGCCGAGGCCATTCGCCGCAGTGCCCAGACGGTGCTGGACAAATACGGCATCGAGGCGCGCGTGGAGGTGCAGACGGTAGTGCGGGACGGCGAGGTTCATGCGGGACGGTTCGTCATTTACGGTGCGGCGGGAGAAAAAGCACAGGAGATCGCAGATGAAATTTATGCACTTACGGGAGAGCTTCCCATCCTGGAAAACGTTCCTTGAAAAAATGCAGACCGACAAGAAGCGGGCGCTGATCGTGCTGCTTTGTGCGGCGGCACTGCTTTTGCTGGTACTTTCGGAATGGATGGGGGGAAAGCAGAGCACCCCGGCACAGACGCAGGAGACGGACTACGCCGCAGAGCTGGAGACGAAGCTCTCGCAGATGATCAGCGCCATTGACGGCGCAGGCAGGACAAAGGTGCTCGTCACGCTCAAGGGCAGCGGGGAGACGGTCTATGCCCGCAACGACAAAATGGAGGCGGACAGCACCCGCACCCAAAGCGAGCAGGAGTATGTGCTGGTGCGCTCGGGCAGTGACGAAACGGGACTGCGGCTCAAGACGGTGACGCCGCAGGTGCTGGGCGTGGCTGTCGTGTGCGAGGGGGCGGATGTGCCGCAGGTGCGGCAGGCGATCATGGATACAATCACGGCGGCGCTGGACATTGGGGCATCCCATGTGAGCGTTGTCCGAATGCAATCGGAAAGGAAGAATTAGCATGATACTCAGGAAAAGACAGTTGGTAACGGCGGCATTGGTGATGGCACTGGGGGCGGCGGTGTTTGTGAACTGGTTCTACACCAAGCCCCGGGCAGAAGCGGCGCCGGCGGAGGCGTCGGTCACCGAGGCGGCGGAGAATCTGGGCGATGCGCAGTATGTGATCTCTGCGACCACGGGCAAGACAGACAGCTTTGCCGAGGCGAGACTGGAGCGGGAAAAGGCACAGTCGAAGGCTATGGAAGCATTGCAGGAGGTGCTGCGGGACACTTCCGCCACGCAGACTGCCACAGCCGAAGCGTCGAAGGCGCTGGCGGATTTGACCGATCGCATCACACTCGAAGCGGATATCGAAACGCTGATTGAGGCAAAAACGGGGCTGGAATCCTTAGTGATCCTCGGGGAGGATTCTGCGGAGATTTTACTCTCGGACAGCGTTTCGGAAGGCTCTGTGATGCTGCAAATCTCGGAGATCGCCTGCGGCAAGACGGGACTTCCGGCGGAGAAGATCACCATCATCGAGTCGAAAAAAGGGTCTTAAGACAGGGGTCGGTGCATTCCTTGACAACGTGGAAAATAGCGAGTATACTTCTCCTATAAAGGAGCGTGTATTTCGTGAAGAAAATCAGAGCGTTTATGAAACTCATTTCCCTTCTCCTGCTGTCGCTGGCGCAGACTGCCGCACCGCTCAAAGCGTTGATTCTCTGCGGAGAGGCGAGCTTTTTTGAGTCTTGGTCGGCAGAGCAGGTCTTTGCCGAGGACTATGCCGTGACGATAGAAAAAGATCCCGGCAGGGACTTTGTGATTCTGAATCTCACCGACATTCAAGTCGATAACGCCGATGCTTTCAGCGAAAGCGGTGAAAAGACGAGGGCATTGCTTCAAGAGCTGGTGGCAAAAACGCACCCCGACCTCATCACCGTGACGGGGGACAACGGCAGGGGCTGGGGCGGCTTGGTGCAGACAATGCAGGATGTGGACAGCCTCGGCATCCCGTGGGCTCCGGTGCTGGGCAACCACGACAGTGAAAAGTCCATTGACGCTTTTTTCTCTGCCTATCATCTTTCTAAGGCGAAGCATTGCCTGTTCCGGTTTGGACCCGAGGGCATGGGCTACGGCAACTATGTTATCCATATCACCGAAAACGGAGAGATTCTCCACTCCCTGTATATGATGGACACCCACTCGGAAGTGGAGCAATCGGACAGCATCAACGGCCCCGAGGGCGGCTACGACCACCTGTGGCAAAATCAGATCGAGTGGTACAAGTGGGCGGTCAACGGGACGAATGTGCTTGCCGGTCACACCGTGGAGAGTACCGTGCTTTTGCATATCCCGCTGTGTGAGTATCGGCAGTTCGAGGGTCATACGCAGGAGGAAACCTGCTTCGGCGAAAACAGAGAGGGCGTCTGCGCTCCTGCCGGCAACAACGGCTTTTTCGACGTTTGCCGTGAACTTGGCAGCACCAAAAATATCCTTTGCGGGCATGACCACAGAAACTCGTTCTCGTTTGTGCTGGACGGGATTCGTCTGTCCTACTCCCTGAAAACCGGCTACGGCAGCTACTTCGATGCCGACATGGTCGGCGGCACGACCCTCACGGTGGACAGCGGCGGCAAAGCAACCGTACAGCATATCTTTTGCGACGACGCACTGCTTCGGCAGACAGAGGCTAAATAATCTATGACGAATGCAAAGAAGAAAAAAATAGCCACATGGATCATCGTGCCGCTGATGCTGGGCATCTTTCTGTTTGATATTTTCACCGTGGTGCTGGGAAACGTGTACAATGCCCGCCTTTCCGTCACGGCGGACACGTTCGATGGGTCGTACACCGACCGCATCCACTTTCTCAACACCGCCAACTCCGACGCGATTCTCATCGAGTCGGACGGCCGCTTTGCGCTGGTGGATTCCGGCGAGGGGAGCGAAAATCCCCGCCGCAAGGGGGACTACCCCGGGTTTGAACGCACGGTCATCGACTACATCAAAAAGGTTGCCGTCGGCGAGGACGGCAAAGCGCATCTGGATTTCATCCTCGGCACCCATGCGCACTACGACCATATCGGCTGTTTCCATGCCATCCTTCAGGATGCGGATATTGTGATCGACAAAGCGTATTTTAAACCCTATCTCGCCGAGGTCGGCAAAAAATATGAGAGCAGCGGCTGGGATATCGGCAATGTGTATGCGCAGATTGTCGAAGATCTGCGGCAAAGAGACATCCCGCTGATACAGGATCTGCCGGATGCGCCGTTCCCGCTGGGCAATTTCACGGTACAGTTTTTCAACACCGTGACCCCGCAAGAGCTGTACGGACAGGGCGAGAATGCCGCTTCCGTGGGCGTGAAGGTGACCAAAGGGGAGCGTTCGGCGTTTTTGGCGGCGGATATCACCCGCACGACGGGACTTGCACAGCGCCTCGCAGACGAAATCGGCAGGGCGGATGTGCTGAAGATCGGACACCACGGCTATTACGGCTCAGGTTCGATGCACCTTTACGAGGTGCTCAGGCCGCAGATTGCCGTTGTGACGAACCGTTTGGGCAAGATTTATCCCAACGAAAAGTGGATGCTTATTCTCAAAGCGCACGTGCCGATTTTGGCAACGTACGAAAACGACGGCGTAATCGTCAGTTTTCCCGACGACGGGTCGCTTGTCGTGACCAATCACATTCACGGATGAATCAGCAGAATAAAAGACCGTACCTCGTGTGCGGTCTTTTCTCTCTTTCTTGACATTGTGCCGCCCAGCGAGTATAATTTATCTATAAAATAAAGGAGTGTGCATTATGAAAAAAATTGTCGCCTACCTGAAACTGATTGCCTTTGTGCTGGCGTCCGTCGGGCAGATTCTTGCCCCCCTGACGGCCGAACGCATCCACGGCGAAAAGAGCTTCTTCGAGGATTGGTCGCCGAAGCAGGCGTATACCGAGGACTACGCCGTGACCATCGAAAAAGATCCCGACAAGGATTTCGTGATCCTGAACCTCACCGACCCCCAAATCAACGCATGGGACGCCTTTGACGAAAAGGGCATGATTACGACTGCCATCATCGACGAGATGGTCGAAAAAACACAGCCCGACCTGATCACCGTGACGGGGGACAATGCGTGGAACTGGGACGCTTATCTCAAGCTGGTGCAGGACTTGGACAAGTTCGGCATCCCGTGGGCGCCGGTCATGGGCAACCATGACG
>JAQXLO010000090.1 GCA_029012165.1 Oscillospiraceae bacterium
TGTTCAGGCTGTCATCCCAAAGCAGGATGTAGGGATTCGCTCCGGTGTCCTTGCCGAATACGGCGAGGTTGTCGGCGAAAACATCCCCGTTTTCTGCGCTGTCCAGACGCAGAACCTTGCTGTCGTAGCGGACAAAAACACGGGTGTCGATGATGCCGGGATTGTCCAAGTGCACCTGCACGGTGATCTGTTCGCCGACCTTGCCGGACACACTGTCGGCAGTCAGCTTGCCCTGCACTGCGAATGCAGGCACGGAAAAGAGAATCGCAAACAGGAGGAAAAACGGAAGGATCGTTTTTTTCATACGGACGCCACCTTTCCTTTTGAGCATAGCATAACGCAAAATAAAAAGCAAGGGATTTGAAACGAACGGGACAAAAAGGGGAATAAACGGGTAAAAGATGCAGTTTTTACGAAAAACGGATAGGAAAATTGTACAACTTTTCGCTTGTTTTTTTGTAGATAAGTGATATAATGTAGGTCGATTTCAGTTAGTAAGGTTTGAATAAAAATGAAAGTTCTCTTTGCGCTGCTCGGCATTGCGTTCGGAGCAGTCGAATTTTTTTGGACAAAAGCGATTGCCGGCCGGGTGACGGCGGGCGAAAAGTTTATCCTCCTGCTGGTCGTCAAGCTGGCGTCCTATGCGCTGGTTCTGGTGCCGGTTTTTCTGGCGCCGAAGATCGAATATATTCTGCCCTTTGGGATCGGTGCAGGCGCCGCAGTTTTGGGGACTGCGCTGGTTCTGTTTGCATACCATATTGTGAAAGAAAAGAGGTGATTCGTTTTTGGATTTAGCAACCGTGATTAAGCTTTCGGTGTCCGCTGTTTTGTTCGTGGTGTTTTTGGTGCTGTACTGCAAAAGGCGGCACGACGCCATGGAGGAGACGGACGTTAAGAAGGCGAAGAAGAAAAAACGGCTGCCCTTTTTCGGCATGCTGATCGCCGCATGGTTTTTCGTAGCGTGTGTGGTCAATTTGATCACGGGCGGCTCCAAGGGCATCGGCGTGGAGTTCGAGATGTTTGCGCCTCGTGTGCAGATCGGCGGGTTTTCCGTGGCGCAGACGACCGTTACGGGCTATATCGTGTTGGCAGTCGTTGCCGTACTTGCCGTGCTGTTTCGACTGTTCGCCGTGCCGAAATTCAAGGACGAGCCGAAGGGACTGCAAAACATCATGGAGGCGGCAGTGGAGTTTGTGGACAAATTCGTCCACGACAATGCGGGTGACCTGTCCCCGGAACTGCCGGCGTATATGTTTTCCGTGGCGGTGTTTCTCATCGGCTGTGCCGTGACGGAGCTTTTCGGACAGCGTCCGCCCACGGCGGATATTGAGGTGACGCTCTCTTTGGCGCTGTGCACATTCTTCCTCATCAACTACTACGGCGTCAAGAAAAAGCGGCTGTCCGGGCGCATCAAGGCGCTGGCGTCTCCCTCGCCGCTGATCATGCCCATGCGGATGCTCAGCGACTGCGCCACACCCGTGTCTTTGGCGTGCCGTCTGTTCGGCAATATGCTCGGCGGCATGATCGTCATGGATCTGCTCAAAAACTCCCTCGGCGGCTACGCTGTGGGCATGACGGCGCTGGCGGGACTGTACTTTAACCTGTTCCACCCGCTGATTCAAACGTATATTTTTATTGTCCTTTCCCTCACCTTTATCCGTGAGGCAACCGAATAACTTTGGAGGTACAAAACTATGACAGCAATCGCAGCAGCACTGGCACTTCTCCCCGCACTGGGCGCAGGTATTATGATGGGCTTTGCCACCAGCAAAGCGGTGGACGCCACCGCACGGCAGCCCGAGGCGTCGGGCAAGATCAATTCCATCCTGCTTCTCGGTCTTGCACTGGCAGAATCCACCGCAATTTATTCTTTTGTTATCGCACTGATTCTTTCCACGAAATCTTAAGGCATGAACGAAAGGCGAATGACGCATGTTAGGTTTGGATTTTTCTAAAATACCCATGGATATTCTTTTGAATCTGCTGAACATCGTTCTGCTGTTTCTCATCGTGCGCAAGCTGGCGTATAAGCCCGTGCGCAAATTCATGGACGAGCGCACCGCCCGTGTGACGGCCGCCGCCGCAGAAGCCGCAGCCAAGAGCGCCGAGGCGGATGCGGCCAAGGCGAAGTACGAGGCGATGCTCTCGGACGGGCAGACGCAGAAGGCGAAAGCGCTGGAGGATGCGAAAAAACAGGCGAGTGCAGAAGCCGCCGAGATCGTGGAGCAAGCAAACCGCCGGGCGGAAGCGATTATGGACGAGGCAAAGCGCCAAGCGAAGCAGACCCGCAACGACGCCCTGAAGGATATGCAGGGGGATGTGGTGTCACTGGCGTTCGACATCAGTGAAAAGCTGTTGGAGCGCAGTGTGCGGGACGACGACACAAAGAAAATGGCGGACCGTCTGTTTGACGGGCGCCTGAACGGTGGGGACAGCCAATGAAGACGGCGAAAATTGTTTGTGCGGGCAATGTATCCGATGCGGCATACAGGGACTTGTGCGCACGTTTGTGTGCGCAGTTCGGCGAAATCCGATTCGAGAAAGAGACGGACGCCTCTTTGGTGGGCGGATTTATCGTGCTGTACGACGGCAAGGTGTACGACATGAGCCTGCGCACACAGCTGGAAGCACTGCGCAACGCTTGCGCACAGTAAGGGGGAGTCGTCTATGCGTATGAATCTCAGCGATTTCCTGAAACAGAAAATAGAACAATTCGAGCCGACGCCCGTTGTTTACGCCTACGGCACAGTCAGCCGAGTGGGGGACGGCGTGGTTCGGGTGACAGGTCTGCCCGGCAGAAGCTACGGCGAGCTTTTGGCGTTTGACGGCGGCGCATTCGGGATGGCGATCGACCTCGAGGAGGACGGCGCAGGCGCTGTGCTTCTCGATACGGCGGATGTCGTGAGCGTCGGCACCCGTGTGCGTGGTACGGGACGTGTGTGCGACGTACCTGTCGGCGAGAATCTCGTGGGGCGTGTGATTGACCCGATCGGCCGTGCGCTCGACGGTGCGCCGCTCGAAGTGAAGCAATACTATCCCGTGGAGCGCCGTGCGCCCGATTTGGTCAGCCGCCGTGCCGTGGATACGCCGTTAGAAACGGGCGTTATTTCCGTGGACAGTCTCGTTCCCATCGGCAGAGGACAGCGTGAGCTGATTATCGGCGACCGTCAGACGGGCAAGACCACCCTTGCGCTGGACACCATCCTGAACCAGAAGGGCAAGGACGTGATCTGCATTTACTGCGCCATCGGGCAAAAAGCGTCTACGGTGTCCTCCGTCATAGAGACCTTGCGTGCCGAGGGCGCAATGCAGTACAGCATTGTCGTTGCGGCGACGGCTTCCGATTCTCCGGCACTGCAATATCTCTCACCCTACGCCGCTTGTGCGGTGGGGGAGTATTTCATGGAGCAGGGCAAGGACGTGCTGGTCGTTTACGATGACCTGTCCAAGCACGCCGTGGCATACAGGGCGATGTCGCTTCTTTTGCGCCGCTCTCCCGGACGGGAAGCGTACCCCGGCGACATTTTTTATCTGCACAGCCGTTTGCTTGAGCGTGCGGCGTGTCTGTCGCACGAAAAGGGCGGCGGCACGCTGACGGCACTGCCGATTATCGAAACCAAGGGCGGCAACATCTCCGCCTATATCCCGACCAACGTGATTTCCATCACGGACGGTCAGATTTATTTAGAGTCCGAGCTGTTCCACAACGGCATCCGACCCGCCGTCAATACGGGACTGTCCGTGTCCCGTGTCGGCAGAGCCGCACAGCCGCAGGCGATGCGCAATGTCTCGGCGTCCCTGCGCATTGATTTGGCACAGTACCGTGAAATGGCGGTGTTCTCCCGATTCGGTTCCGATTTGGAGGCGTCCACCAAAAAATTGCTCGAGAGCGGCGAGCGGCTGACGAACCTGCTCACGCAGGCGAAACAGCTTCACTATTCGCTCAGCGAAAAGACGGCGCTGCTTTTGGCGTTTAAGCACGGCGGCTTCGACGATGCAGAGCCGAAGCAAATGCCGTCGGCGGCGGGAGCGCTTTTGCAGAAACTGCACGAAGCTTGCCCCGAGGCGATGGCACACATCGACCGAAGCGGCGACCTGTCCGAGGACGACAAAACGGCACTGCTCACGGCGGCGGGGTGTGCGGTATGACGAAAAATATCAGCGAGATCAACCGCAACTTAGAGGCGATTGAGCAGACACGGCACATCACCAACGCCATGTATCTGCTGTCCGTTTCCGCCATGCGAAAAAGCCTTTCGCAGGTTGATTACAGCCATCGGTATATGCGCCGTTTGTGTGCGTCGGTCAAGGACGTTTTGGAAAAGTCCCCCGATGTGCGCAGTTCCTTCAAAAGCGACGAGGCAGAATACCTCGGTCGGCGGGACACGGCGTTTTTCGTTATCGGTTCGGACAAGAGCTTGTGCGGTGCATATAACTACAATATTGCCGCAGAAGTCGAGAACCGACTGCACACCGTACAGGACGAGGGGCGGGAAGCCATTCTCTATACCGCAGGGACGAAGCTTGCGGAAATTCTGAAAAATCACGGCGTCGAGGTGTACAAAAACTTCGACGGCGCATCGCAGTACCCGACGATGCAGCAGGCGTACCGCATCGCCGAGGAATTGATTGATATTTATAAAGTCGGCTATGTGCAGGACATCTACGTCATTTTCACCGACTACGTTTCCGCCGCTGTACAGCCTGTGCGTGTACACAAGCTGCTGCCGCTGGCGGTCGAGAATTTCGAGGACGTACCGTCGGTGGATTACAGTGCGCCGATGACCTATGAGCCGTCCGTCGAGGCGGTGTTCGGTGCGCTCGTGTCGCAGTATATGCAGGGTTATCTGTACAGCTGTCTTTGCAATGCGCTGGTGTGCGAAAACGTTGCCCGCATGAGCGCCATGCAGAGCGCCACCGAGAATGCTGATGCCATGCTCAAACAGCTCAGCACGGAGTATAACACGGCCCGCCAGTCGGCGATTACGGCGGAGCTGACGGAGATTGCGGCGGCGACAGAGCTGATGCAGCACGCCATTTGACCAATTCAGTTTAGAACAGGAGACGATACTATGTCCTCCGAAATCATGCAAGGAACGATCATCAAAATATCCGGCCCCGTACTGGACGTGCGTTTCCCGTCCGGCGCACAGCCGCACGTCCATGCGCTCCTCGCCACCGAAAACGGAAGCTGTCATATGGAGGTTGCCTCCCAAATCAGCGACGGCGTGGTACGCTGTGTGGCGCTCGAGGCGACGGAGGGCTTGTCCTGCGGACTGACCGTGACGACAAGCGGCGAGGGCATCTGCGTGCCCGTGGGGGACAAGGTGCTCGGCAGAGTCGTGGACGTCCTCGGCAGACCCATTGACGGCAAGGGCGCCATCGAAGCGGAACACTATTTGCCCATTCACCGAGAAGCACCGGAGCTGCGACTGCAGAAACCGGCGACGGAAATCTTCGAGACCGGCATCAAGGTCATTGACCTGCTCGTTCCGTTCCCCAAGGGCGGCAAAATCGGTCTGTTCGGCGGCGCAGGCGTCGGCAAGACGGTGCTGATCATGGAGCTGATTCACAATGTCGCCAAGAAACACGGCGGCTACTCCGTCTTTACGGGTATCGGCGAGCGCAGTCGAGAGGGTTCGGAGCTGATCACCGACATGGAAAACAGCGGCGTCATCCACAAGGCGATTTTGGCGTTCGGGCAGATGAACGAGCCGTCAGGCAGCCGTATGCGTGTGGCGCTGTCGGGACTGACGATGGCGGAGTATCTGCGGGACGAGAAAAACAAGGACGTTCTGCTGTTTATCGACAACATCTACCGCTATGTCCAAGCGGGCAACGAGGTGAGTACCCTGCTCGGCAGACTTCCCTCGGCGGCGGGTTATCAGCCGACGCTTGCCAATGAGTTGGGCGAGTTAGAGGAACGAATCGCCTCCACGGACAAAGGCTCGATTACCTCGGTGCAGGCAGTTTACGCTCCTGCGGACGACCTGACCGACCCGGCGCCGGCTTCGATTTTCTCCCATCTGGACGCCACGACCGTGCTGTCCCGTGAGATTGCCGAGCAGGGCATTTATCCCGCTGTGGACCCGCTCGCATCCGCAAGCCGTTTGCTGGAAAAAGAGTATGTCGGCGAAACGCACTACCGAGTCGCCATGCAGGTACAGCAGACGATTCAGCGCTACCAAGACCTCAAGGACATCATCGCCATCCTCGGCATGGATGAGCTGTCCAAGGAGGATAAGCTCACGGTTCACCGTGCCCGCAAATTGCAGAGATTCATGTCCCAGCCGCTGTTTGTGGCCAAGGCGTTTGTCGGAACAGAAGGGCGGTTTGTCCCTGTGGAAAAGACCGTGGAGAGCTTCCGTCGGATCGTGGACGGCGAAGTGGACGATCTGCCCGAGGCGGCGTTTTTCATGGTCGGCGACATCGACGACGCCATCCGAAAAGCCGAAACGCTGGGATAAGGTACTGCGTATGAATACATTTAAACTGGACATCAATACGCCCGAAAAACGCTACCTTTCCGTACAGGCGCAGATGCTCAAAATCAATCTCCCCGACGGAGAGTATGTGCTTTTGGCGGGGCACGAACCCGTCACAGCAGCACTGGATTTCGGCTTGCTCCAGTACCGCAATGCCGAGGGAGAGCTGCACGAGGTGCTGTGCGCAGACGGATTTGTGGAGATGCGTCCCGACGGCGTTGCCGTATTCACACGGGAGTGTATGGATGCGGACGTTTTGGACAGAGCGCAGGAAAAGGAAGAAACGGAAAAGATGATTGCCCGTCAAAAGTACGAGCAAAGCCGTATCACCCACCACAGCAACACGATTTTCCTCGCCCGTACTATGGAGCGCAGACGAAAAAAACGGTATAGATAAACCTGATTTTGAAGGAATGACGATGAAAAGGTTCTTGACGGTTTTCCTGTGCATTGTGATGCTCGTTTCGATGTGTCCCGCAGTGCTTGCGGCAGACGAGGGAACGGTATACTATGTGGACAGCACGAACGGTAGCGATGACAACAGCGGACGCAGTGCGTCTGCGGCGTGGAAAACGCTGGAGAAAGTTGCGTCAAACGTCTATGCCGAGGGAGACAAGATCCTGCTCAAGGCAGGCTCGATTTTTGACGGATCCTTTACCGCAAAGGGAAGCGGCACAGCGCAAACGCCCATTACATTCGGCGCCTACGGCGATACGCAAACCCTCGGCAAGCCGATTGTCCGCACGAATGCGGACGTTATCCTGTTCCGACTGCACAACGTCAGCGGCTGGCTCGTGGAGAACATCGAGTTCACCGCTCCCAACGGCAAGGGAATGTACATCACGGCGGACGGTGACGGCATGACCACCGACATCACCGTGCAGGACTGCGTGTTCCACGACATCTATTTCCAGAGATGTCCGACCTACAACGGCGGTCATTGCCCGATCATGCTCTCTTCCTCGGGCGCCACGGCAAGACTGCGCAACATCACGCTCAAGAACTGCAACATTTACGACTGCGCCTACGGCGTGAATATGGGCGGCTTGACCCGGGAGTGGACGCCCGACCTGTTTGTCAGCCCCGAGGAATCGTACAATACCGGCTACGTTCTGGAGGGTCTTTCCCTGCACAACATTCTGTATGACGCCGTCATCATCACCTCGGTGTACGATATGGTCATCCGCAACTGCGCTTTAATCGACACCTGTCTGAACGACGACTATTTCACGGCGCCCATGTGGTCGCACCACGCCAGCAATTATGTGATCGAGAACTGCGAGATCGGCGGTGCGAAAAACTACAAGGACGGTATGGCGATCGACTTTGACGGCTGGACGACCGATGCGACGTACCAGTACATCTATTCCCACGACAACATCCGTTTCATCACCAACTGCATCTATGACAATTTTACCAAAAACAGAAACTGCACCGTGCGTTACTGTCTGTCCGTCAACGACAACAAGAAAATCAACATCTTGGCACAGCTTTGCACGGCAGGCATCGAGTACAGAGAAAACGAAGAAGCGGCCTATATGGACAATTTCAAGTTCTATAACAACACCCTCATCAACGCTTCCAACATTCGGTGCTGTAACTTGAAAAATGCCTACATTGCCAACAACATCTTCACCGGCGATCCGAAAGCCGTGGTGGAGATTCTCGGCAGGACGATCGACGCCGACGGCAACAAGGAGATCCGTGCGTTTGACGGCGTGATGACCAACAACTGCTTCTGGGGCATGGGCGCTCCGTGGAACGCAGAAAACAGCTTTTTCTGCAACCCGGGCTTTGTGGGTACAGACGAAACGGACAAAAACAGCTTCATGCTTTCCGCCGGATCCAAGCTGCTGGGAAAGGGCGTACAGGTCGAGGAGGATATGGGTGCGCAGGATCTCTACGGCAATGCTCTGACCGACACCCACAACATCGGCTGCTATGACGGCGACGGAGAGGACGGAAAAGCAGCCGTGGGAATCTTCGAGCGCATCGCCAAGCGACTTAGCTCTTGGCTCGGATGCATCGTTACTGCTTTCGTAAACATCAACAACATTCTGTGACCCAGTCGTGCAAAACTGCACGGCAAACATAAAAAGAACGGGGCTGCGCAAAAAGGCGCAAACCCCGTTTTTGTATTCGGGCAATGCCGCAATCCCGATTCAGTTTCCGCACTCGATACTGATGCGGTTAAAAATCTGCAAAATGGATTCGGTGGTGGTCGTTTTCTTTTCCTCGCCGGAAACGTCCAGCACGATCTGCCCCTTGTCCAGCATCAAAAGGCGTGTGCCGTATTCGGCGGCGTAGCGCAGGTTGTGGGTGACCATCAGCGCCGTCAGCTCTTTTTCCCGGACGATGCGGTTGGTCAGCTCCATGATGGTTTCCGCCGTGCGGGGATCGAGCGCCGCCGTGTGTTCATCGAGAATCAGCACATCCAGCGGCGTGAGCGTCGCCATCAGCAGGGCGACAGCCTGCCGCTGACCGCCGGAAAGTGCACCCATGCGCACGTGCATTTTGTCCTCCAAGCCCAGCCCCAATGATGCCAGCTGTTCTCTGTAGAACGGCTGGCGTTTTTTGTTGACACCGGCGCTGAGCCCGAAACGCTTGCCCTTGTTGTCGGCAAGGGAGAGGTTTTCAAACACGGTCAGGGACGGGCAGGTGCCCAAAGCCGGATCCTGATAGACACGGCCGATGGTGCGGTACCGCTCATAATCCTTTTGACGGTTGACGACCTTGCCGCCGATGTGCACTTCGCCGGAAGTCGGCGCAACACTGCCGCACAGGATATTCAGAAGCGTGGTTTTGCCGCTGCCGTTGCTCCCGACTACGGAGACAAATTCCCCTTTCTGCACAGACAGGGAAAAGTCCGAAAAAACGGTGGTTTCCGTGACGGTGCCGGGGTTAAAGACCTTCGTGATGTTGCATAGCTCAAGCACGGCTCTTTTCCCCCTTTCGCAGATTGCCCGCCAGCAAAATAAGCAGGAACAGCACCGCTGTAATCAGTTTCAGGAAGTTTGCGGGCAAGCCGAGACTGATGGCGCACTGGATGCAGATCTTGTACAGAATGCTGCCCACCGCCGCCGCAGTGGTGCCCTTAACAAAGCCCAGCTTTTTAAACAGGGTGGAGCCGATGATGACGGTGGCAAGACCGAACACAACCTGCCCCGTGCCCATGGTGGCGGAGAAGGAACGCTGTTCGTGGCAGACCACACAGCCTGCCAGGGCAACAAGGGCGTTGGAAAGGACGAGACCGAGGATCTTAACACTGCCCATGTCCTTGGCCAAAGAGGTGACGAGGGTGCTGTTGTCGCCGACGGCACGCAGAAGCAGACCGTTTTTGGTGCGAAAATAGGCGTCCAGAATCAGCTTGCACAAAAGCGCCAGCACAAAAGAAACGATCAGCTTGCGGTACAGCAGGGAGATGCCGCTCAAAAACGGCAGATTGAAGATGGTGTCCACCTTGCGCTCCACGGTCAAATTGGAGCCGGCGATCTGCAAGTTGACGGAGAACAGCGCCGTCATGGTGATGATGCCCGCCAGCAGGTCACGCACATGACCACGCACATGAATCAGCCCCGTGACCAGTCCCGCCAGCGCACCGACGGCAAGGGCAATGGGGAGGGTGAGGTAGGGGTGCACGCCACGGGTCAAAAGCACGGCGGTGACGGCGGCGCCCAAAGGGAAACTTCCGTCCACGGTCAGATCGGGGAAGTCGAGGATTTTGTAGGTGATGAACACCCCGTAGGACAGCAGGGCATAGATAAAGCCTTGGGTCAGGGTGCTGATGATGAGGTCTGTCATAGGCGCTCCTTTATGCGGCTGCATCCTGCATGGTGGAAGCGATGCTGTCGGGAACGGTGATCTGCATCTGTGCGAGGGCGGCAGAGTTGGTGTAGTAGGCATACTCGGAGATGGTCTTGTACTCCATCTCGGACGCCTTTGCTTCGCCCCGCAGGATCTTTGCCGCCATGGCGCCGGTGTCCTTGCCCAGCAGGAAGTAGTCGATGCCGGCGCAGGCAACACAGCCCAGCTTGACCTGTTCGACTTCACTGCCGTAGACGGGAATGCCGGCTTCGTTGGTCTTTTCGAGGATGGACGGGAGAACGCCGACCACGTTGTTGTCGGTGAGGTTGGAGAAGCAGTCCACGCCCTTGCGGATGAGGGTATCGGCACCTTGGGTGACCTCGGACTGGGCGGTGACGCCCAGCGCTTCGACGGTGAAGCCGTAGGCAGGCGCCTTTTCCTCATATTCAGCGATGGCGGAAACGGAGTTCGGCTCGCTGGTGGTGTAGAGGATGCCGATGGTCTTGGCGTCCGGCTGCAGGGCACGGATCAGCTCCAGCTGGGCGTCCACAGGCAGCTTGTCGGAGGTGCCGGTGATGTTGCCGCTGTCCAGGTGCGCCTGTACGGGATCGGTGATGGCGGTGAAAACAACGGGGATGTCCTTGTCCTCTGCGGCGGCGTAGCAGGCCGTGGCGGCAGGGGTGGCGATGGCGCACATGAGTGCGACATTTTTGGACGAGAAGTTCTGGGCGATCTGGGTTGCGATGTTGTCATCGAACCCGGCGTTCTGGTAGTCGTAGGTGTAGTCGGTGCCTTCCACAAGACCGGCTTCGGCGAGACCTGCCAGGAAGCCCTCTCGGCAGTTGTCCAGCGAGGCGTGTTCGCCGTACTGGCTGATGCCGATGACGGGGACGGATTTGCCGCTCTCGGCGCCGCAGGCGGCGAAGGAGCAGACGAATACGAGTGCGAGAATGAGACAGAGTGCTTTTTTCATGACGATTTCTCCTTTGTAAAAAAATAAAGTCCTATCCCATGGAAACATGGGACAGGACTGTCAATGACCTGCGGTGCCACCCAAATTGATGCAAACTGCATCCGCTTTTGCACGTACATTCATACGTTCCGCCCGGATAACGGGTGCGGGTACCCGTCGGCTGCTACTGATGCTTTTGCACGTTCGTGCCGCCCTCAAAAGTCCATTCGCCCGAAATTCCGCTGCGGCGATCTCACCATCCGCCGCTCTCTGGGTGCATCCTTAGGGGTTACTCCTCTTTCTCAAAGGTTTGATGATTCGGATTTGTCCTCATTATATGCTTCGCCTTGCAGTTTGTCAAGCGTTTTTTGGAAAGAAATCCATGGCGGTGTCTGCGGCGGCAGTGCGGCAAAACGGATGCGCTCGCCGCTCTGCGGGTGCAAAAACTCCAGCGCAAACGACCACAGGGCGATCTCATGTGCCCGAAGCGGCTGCGCACCGTATTTTTTGTCTCCCATCAGCGGGAAGCCGTGGGCGGAAAACTGGGCACGAATCTGGTGCGTGCGTCCTGTTTCGAGGGTTATGTGCACCAGAGACAGCCCGTTTGCGGTGTCGAGCGTGCGATAGTGCAAAACGGCTTTTTGCACATCCTTGCCCGGTGCGGCGGCAACGTAGGTCTTGCGCTCTTGCTTGTTGCGAAAAAGCAGATCGCAAAAACTGCCGTTTCCCGGTTCGCCGTGGACAACGGCAAGGTATTCCTTTTGAAATGTATGCGCCCGAATCTGCGCAGACAGGATCTGTGCCGCCATGCGGGAACGTGCCAGTACCATCACGCCGCCCACGACCCTGTCCAACCGATGGACGGTGCGCACACAGCCCGACGCTTCGCCCAGTGCTTGCCGCACAAGGGACGGCATACCGCCCGGGATGTCGGTGGACTCGACGCCGTAGGGCTTGAGCACGGCGACGATGCGGTTGTCTTTGTAGAGAATGTCCATGGCGCACTTCCTTCCTGAAGTATTGAATTTGGGTGCGGGATATGCTACAATCGGCGTATACTGCAAAGAGAGGTTACGGCTTATGGGAAAAGGAAACATACTACTGGAGTTGTATTTGGTGCGGCATGGGGAGTCTATGTCCAACATCGGTGCGCAGGAAGTCTTGCCGCCTGAACGGCAGGGAGACCCTTCTCTGTCGCCCAAGGGGATTCGTCAGGTGCAGCTTTTGGGGGAGTATCTGTCGGATCTGCCGTTTGACCATATTCTGGCGAGCGGACT
>JAQXLO010000091.1 GCA_029012165.1 Oscillospiraceae bacterium
ATAACGCAACAGGCGTTTTCTTTTTTGAACCGAACCTCCACGTCAGAAAGGCGTTCATCCGCCACCGCTTCCATAATTTCGAGCAAATCGGTCTCGAGAAGCGGCAGGACAACCTGCGTTTCCGGGTCACCGAAGCGGCAGTTGTACTCAATGACCTTCGGACCGTTCGGCGTAATCATCAAGCCGAAGTACAGGCAGCCCTTGAACGGTCTGCCCTCGGCGCACATCGCCTTAACGGTCGGCAGGAAGATTTCCTGCATACAGCGTGCGGCGACTTCGTCGGTGTAGTAGGGGTTTGGGGCGACGGTACCCATACCGCCGGTATTGAGTCCCTCGTCGTTGTCCCGCGCACGCTTGTGATCCATGGACGACACCATGGGGACGAGCGTTTTGCCGTCCGTAAAGGCAAGCACGGACACTTCGGGACCGGTCAGAAATTCCTCAATCACGATGTGACTGCCCGAAGCGCCGAAAATTTTGTCCTCCATCATGGAGCGCACGGCGGCTTTCGCTTCGTCCACGGTATCGGCAAGAATGACGCCCTTGCCGAGCGCCAAACCGTCCGCCTTAATCACAATCGGCATGGCGGCTGTATCGAGATAGTCAAGCGCCGCCTGCATATCCTCGAACACGGCATATTCCGCTGTGGGAATGCCGTACTTTTTCATGAGGTTTTTGGAGAAAACCTTGCTGCCCTCAATGATTGCCGCATTGGCACGGGGACCGAAACAGCGGATCCCCTCTTTCTCCAGCGCATCGACAGCGCCGAGTACGAGCGGGTCATCGGGTGCGACGACGGCGAAGTCAATCGCATTTTCCTTGGCAAAACGGACGATGCCGTCAATATCCTTGGCGCCGATGGGCACGCACTGCGCCAGATCCGCCATCCCGCCGTTGCCGGGCAGTGCGTACAGCTCCGGCTTTTTCGGGCTTTCGGCGAGCTTTTGGAGAATGGCGTGTTCCCGTCCGCCGCCGCCTACAAGCATTACTTTCATGTTCGTTTTTCCTCCCATCAATGGTGGAACAGGCGCATACCTGTGAACGCCATGGAGATGCCGTAGCGGTTGCAGCAATCAATGACGTTGTCGTCACGAATCGAACCGCCGGGCTGTGCGATGTAGGAAACGCCGCTTCTGCGGGCACGCTCGATGTTGTCGCCAAAGGGGAAGAACGCATCACTGCCGAGCGAAACGCCCGTGATGGTGGCAAGGTAAGCTTTCTGCTCGTCCTTGGTAAAGGGTTCGGGACGGGTGGTGAAATACTGCTGCCAAACGTTGTCGCCGAGAACATCCTCGTCATTGTCGGAGATGTAAACGTCGATGACATTGTCTCTGTCGGCACGACCGAGCGTCTCGACAAAGGGGAGATTAAGCACCTTGTCGTGCTGGCGCAGATGCCAGATGTCTGCCTTGTTGCCCGCCAGACGGGTGCAGTGAATGCGGGACTGCTGACCGGCACCGACACCGATGGCCTGTCCGTCCACGGCGTAGCAAACGGAGTTGGACTGGGTGTATTTGAGGGTGATGAGTGCGATGATGAGGTCACGCACCGCACTCTCGGGCATCTCTTTGTTTTCGGTCACGATGTTTTGAAGAAGCTCTTTGTTCAAGCGGAAGTTGTTGCGACCCTGTGAAAAGGTGATGCCGAACACGTCCTTCGTCTCGACCTCGGCAGGAACGTAGTTCTCGTCGATCTTGACGATGTTGTAGTTGCCCTTGCGCTTGCTCTTGAGGATTTCCAGCGCTTCAGGCGTATAGCCGGGAGCGATGATGCCGTCGGACACCTCACGCTTAATGAGCGTTGCGGTCGTCACGTCGCACACGTCCGACAGGGCGATCCAGTCGCCGAAGGAGGACATACGGTCGGTGCCTCTGGCACGGGCATAGGCGCACGCCAAGGGAGAATCGTCCAGTCCCTCGATGTCGTCCACGAAGCAAGCCTTTTTCAGCTTTTCGGGCAGAATGGTGCCGACTGCCGCCGAGGTGGGGCTGACGTGCTTGAAAGAAGCGGCGGCACACATACCCGTCTCCGCCTTGATCTCCTTGACGAGCTGCCAGCTGTTGAAGGCATCGAGGAAATTGATGTAGCCCGGACGGCCGGAGAGAATCTCAATGGGCAGGTCACTGCCGTCTTTCATGTAGATCTGCGCCGGTTTTTGGTTGGGGTTGCAACCGTATTTCAGTTCAAAACTATTCATTCTCGCTTCTCCTTATTTGTTTTTGTTGATCATTCTGTCCTCGCACGCACCGCTCTCTTTGTCGATATAGCGCACAATGAGGGAGATTTTGTTGTTTTCGTCCAGATTGTTCCAGATGTCCTGCGTGAACACGTCGATGTCGTTCGGAATCGACACACGCTCCGGCTCGCCCGTAAATGTCGGAATCGGGTTGCCGTCGTGGTTATAGGTGTGGATAAAGTGACCGACGCCCGCCAGAGCTTTGTAGTTAAAGGTGTAGCGGTTGCAAGCAGAGCCTGCGGCATCGGCACTTTTAAGGATGCTCATCTTGTAGGTGTAGTCGGCACCGGGGAACAGCACGGCGCTGATGCGGGGTGTGAAGTTCGGCGCATCCGGCTCGAAGCAACGGGTTTCCAGCGCCTGCTCAAAGCTTTTGCCCTGCTGCATAAACTCAACGACCGTATCGGTTTGGTCGCCGTTGGTGACGACAACCGCATCGCCGCACAGGCGCACGGGAGAATAGATGATCAGGGACGGATCCTCCACCTTGGAGGCGTCGAAGGGATGGATCACATATTCCTTGCCGTTGGGGATGAAAACACGGTTGCGGCTGTTTTCGCTTCTGCCCATGATGAAATAGGCGAAAACCGCATTTTTGCCGTCGGCGCTCTCACCGACCACAATGCCTCTGCCGACATAGGAATTGCCTTGGATGCGCTCGCCCATGGTGGGCGTATCGTAAATACTCATAGCTGTTCTCCTCACTTTTTATACTCTTTTGCCACAGTTTCAATCGCTTCGGGGAGCAGGATCCACTCCGCCTGCTCCATAACACGCTTTTGCAAAATCTCGGGTGTGTCGCCCGGCAGAATCTCCACTGCCTTTTGGGCGATGATTCGACCGCCGTCGGGGATTTCGTTGACGAAATGCACCGTCGCACCCGTCACCTTGACGCCGTATTCCAGCGCCGCCTCATGCACACGCAGTCCATAGAAGCCCTTGCCGCAGAACGACGGAATCAATGCGGGGTGGACGTTGAGAATCCGCTCGGGGTACTTCGACGTGAAGTCCGCCGAAAGGATACGCATAAAGCCCGCCAGCACAATGAGGTCGATGTCGTGCGTCGTCAACGCTTCGCACAGCGCCGCTTCAAAGGCGTCCTGCGTGGGGTAATCCACTTTTGACAGCACCAGCGTTTCCACGTTTCTGTTCGCCGCACGGGTTAAAGCGTAGGCATTCGGGTTGTTGGAAACGACGAGCGTGACCTTGGCGTTGCGGATTTTGCCCGAACGCTCGGCGTCCAA
>JAQXLO010000092.1 GCA_029012165.1 Oscillospiraceae bacterium
AGGACTTTTGTGCGCAAACGCTTTCCAGAAGCTGTTCGTACTCCTCGAGGCTGCCGACGCTGTAGTCCGGCATGGCGCTGTCTGCGGCGAAGGCAGGCAGGCACACGCTGCATGAAAGGATCAGCGCCAGAAGCAGAGAAAGCAGGCGTTTCATGCATCGTCCTCCAAGTTTTCCTTTCGGAATCTCTGAATCTTGGATGTGGTGGTCTTGATGAATTCCTTTTTGCGGATAGAGAACTGGGTGATGCGCTTATAGGTGGGAACGGCACGGTTTGCAGCCTCCACTGCTTCCTTGATCACGGCTTCGACTTCCTCATCCGTGACCTCCTTCTTGCCCAGTCTTTCCTTGATCTCCTCGTAGTTGGGGAAGATTTTGGCCATGACGGCAAGTCTGCCCTTTTTGTCGTTGCCGCCGTAAACGAGACTTTCCGCAACGGCAGAGCTGCGTTCGAGGTGGTATTCCATCTCCTCGGGGAAGATGTTTTTGCCGTTGTCCGTGACGATCACGTTTTTGCTGCGGCCGCAGATGAAGAAGTGATTTTTGGCGTCCACACGACCCAAATCGCCCGTGTGGAAGAAGCCCTCCTCGTCGATGACTTCACGGGTCGCTTCCTCGTTTTCATAGTAGCCGAGCATGACCATGGGGCCGCGCACACAGATCTCGCCCACGCCGGCTTCGTTGGGATCTTCGATCTTGGCCTCCACCGAGGGGAGCGGCTCGCCGATGGATTCCGCCATGTGCAGACGGTCATTGTTGATGATGACCAGCGGAGAGCATTCAGTCAGTCCGTAGCCGAAGATGATCTGTATGCCGAAAGCGTCAAAGTCCTTGAGGATCTGTGGGTCAATGGGTGCGCCGCCGCAGATGACCAGACGCATACTGCCGCCGAACGCCTCCTGAATCTCCTTGAAGAATACCTTTTTGAGGTCGATGCCGACCTTGGCGCCGGCCTTGCACAGTACCTTGCCGATCTTGAATTTCGTCTCGCCGTGGGGTTTGCTCTTGATCGCCTTGAGCAGACGGCGGTGCACCGTCTCCAAAATCAGCGGCACGCTGACGAAAATCGTGGGGCTGAATTCCTTCATGTTGCGCAGTGCATACTTGAAACCCTCGCAGAACGTGACCTTGGCGCCGGCATAGGGTGCGCAAAAAAGGATGATGGTGCTTTCATAGGTGTGGTGCAGCGGCAGGATAGACAGTCCGCAGTCCTCGGGAGCGATCTTCACGACCTCCATGGTATGGATGACGTCCTGACAGAAGTTGCGCTGGCAGAGCATAACGCCCTTGGAGGTGCCGGTGGTGCCGGAGGTAAACAGCAGGGTGCACATTTTTTCGGGATCCAGCGGAACGTGCAGATAGTCCGTTTTGCCGCCGGACAGCAGCCGGCGACCCTTGGATACCAGCTTGTCAAAGGAGAGGATGCCGTCCTCGTCCTCCTTTTGTTTGAAGCACACAAGGGTGATGCCGGGAATCTTGTCTCTGTCCAGCTTGCGCAGAATCTTTCTGTCGCAGAACAGCAGCTTCGCCTGGGATTTTTCCAAAATGCCGTAAATGTCCTCGGCGCCTAGCTCCTTGTCCGTGGGGACGATGACGCCGCCGCCGCAGACGACCGCCATATAGGACAGGCACCACTCGTAGCAGTTGTCGCTTGCAACGGCGATGGTTTCGCCGCCCAGACCCATGTCTGTAAGGGCAGTGCCCAGCGCATTGATCTCCTCACGGTAATCTTTATAGGTGATAAAATAGTGTTCGCCGTTCTCTTTTTTCACTTCAAAGGCGTAGCAGTCACCGTGCAGCTCTGCGCTCATATCCATCAATTCACGCAGATCCGTGAACGAACGGGCTTTATAGAGCGGTTTGGTCATTTTCAAAGTTGGATCACTCACTTTCACTCGTCAAGGTTATCGCCACATATTATAGCAAAAATCGACGGATTTAATCAATACACATAATTGCGATTATTGACTCTTAATAAACAAAATCAATAATAATGTTCACTAAAATAAAACCTTAAGTAAATCTTAAGATTTGTGCGGTGCTGCACAAAAACAAATGTGCGCTTAATTTTGGAATTTGGCTTGCTCTTGCCGTGAAAAGATGGTATACTATATTTTGTATGAAAATGTTCACGAAAGAGGGATCGAATTGGCGGCAAAAAAAACCGCCACCGGCACCAAGAAACCGGCGGCATCCAAAAAAACGGCGCAGACACAAAAGAGCAGTGCGACTGCAAAAAAAACATCCCAATCCCGAGGGGAGCAGACGCAGGCGATGCAGCAGGCGCACCGGCAGCAAGCGGCGATCTGGCTGTTTGCGGCGGCAGTGCTTTTGTTTTTCTTGGCGCTCATTCCCGGGCAGAAAGCATGGGCGTATCTGCACCATGGACTGTTCAGCCTGTTCGGCGTCTGTGCATGGGCGATCCCGCTCATTCTGGCGGCGTTGGCGGTGGTGTTTGCCATCAACCGACCGCTGGGCGGGATGAAGTCCGAGTTTATCTGTGCGGCGATATTTGTGGTGATCCTCAGCGGTATTGTCCACGTGGGCTTTCGGGACGGGGCGTATTTGGCGGACAATCCCTTTCAGGATCAGATCACGGACGCCGTCCACTACGATTCGATCGTGAAAAGCGGCGGCATCTTAGGGGTGCTGGTGGGATATTCTCTGGCGTATCTTTTCGGCAAGGTGCCCGCCATGATCGTGATGGTTCTCGCCTTGTTCATTTCGTTCATGCTCTTTTCCGGCACCACGCTGGTGGCGCTGTACAAGGCGTTCGCCAAGCCTGTGAAAAAGGTCGGCTCCATGACGGATGCCCGCATCGAGCAGGGAATGCGCCGCCGCGAGGAAATGGAGGCCATCCGAGCCGAGCGCAGACAGCAGCGGGAAGAGGAAAAGCGCCGGCGAGAGGAACAGCTGGAGTCGCAGCGTCAGCAGGAAAAGAAGAAAGCGCTGGATATTGCCCTTGGACCGGAGGCGGCGCCGAGGGCGGAGAATGCGGACGGGGAGCCCTTTGCGGCACAGCCGGGCGCATCGAATGGGACGGAATCTCCTGCGCCCGTCCGGAAAAAGAACAAATATGACGTACCCATCGCAGAGAGTACGGAGGAATCTGTACCTCTGCCGGAGGAGCCGCCGGTGATCCCCATCTCCGAAGTCGAGCCGATCACCTCGGAGATGCTCGATATGCCAAAGCCCACCCGGCGCAAAAAAGCACAGCCCGAGCTTTCGCAGGAAACGGCGCAGCAGGAAGCGCAGCCGGAGTCGCCGGACAAGCTGACGGAGGACTTCGAGGTGCCGATTGTGGGAGAAGCGCAGGAAAGAACATACAGAAAGCCGCCCCTGTCCTGCCTCTCGGAGCCTGTATACAATTCCGAGTTTGGCGGCAGTCAGACGGAGATTGACCAGAATTCCGCCATTCTGCTCAAGACGCTGGAAAGTTTCGGCGTGCGTGCCACCATTACGGGCGTGTTCCGGGGACCCTCCGTGACGAGGTATGAGCTGCTCCCGGCGGAGGGTGTCAAGATCAGCAAGATCACCAATTTGGCGGACGATATCGCCCTGCGGCTTGCGGCGTCGGGCGTGCGTATCGAGGCGCCTATCCCTAACAAGGCGGCCATCGGCATCGAGGTGCCGAACCGTGCCAAAGCGTCGGTCACATTGCGGGAGATCATCGACACTGACGTCTATCGCAAAGGGCAGGCAAAGAGCATCCTGAGCGTGGCGCTGGGCAAGGATATTGCCGGCAACGTGATCTGCGCCGACCTTGCGAAAATGCCCCATCTGCTCATCGCCGGTACCACCGGTTCGGGCAAATCGGTGTGTGTCAACTCCATGATCATGAGCATCCTGTACAATGCGGATCCCAACGAGGTGAAGCTTCTGATGATCGACCCCAAGCAGGTCGAGTTCACCGTCTACAGCGGCATTCCGCACCTGCTGGTGCCTGTGGTGTCCGACCCCCGCAAGGCATCCGGCGCCCTGAACTGGGCGGTGACGGAGATGCTGGATCGGTACAAAAAGTTTT
>JAQXLO010000093.1 GCA_029012165.1 Oscillospiraceae bacterium
AAGAAGCGGCAGCGGCAACGGAGCCGAAAATTTTCATTTTTTTATCCATATACTCCTCCGTTCAGGTTGAATGATTGTTCAATGTTTGAAACTGCAGCAAATGCCTGTTCCACAAGAGCGCAAAGATGCCGACCGAAAATAAAAGGAAAGGAAAAACGGGACGGCCTGTGTACACAGCATAAAGCGGGAACGTGGGAATCAGCATCGCCGCAGTAATAACAGGCGTTAAAAAAACGTGTCTGAGAGAAAGCGACAGAATCGCACAGATTGTCAAAAGCAGAAAAGCCATCACCGGGCTAAAAGCTGCAACGGCGCCGAAAGCGCACGCAACACCCTTGCCGCCACGGAAGCGGTGAAACACGGGAAAGCAGTGACCGTATATAATAAGCAACGCTGTTAAAACGCTGAACCATGTGTTCTCTGCGGTATTTTGTACAAGCAGCACCGGGAAATACGCTTTGCAAAAATCAAAAGCAAACACAAGGGCTGCCGGGAAAAGGCCGAGCGTGCGCAGTGTGTTCGCTGTCCCCGGATTTCCGCTGCCGAGAGAATGAATATCCCTGCCGTAGATCCGCTTGCTGATCCATATGGAAAGATTCAAACTGCCCAAAAGATAGGCGCTTACCGCACAGATCCAGTAAAACATTCACAGTCACCTCGGAAGAAGTATGAACTTTGCCGGGTGCAGTTATACAAACATCAAAACAAATTGCGGCTTTTGAAGCCTTGTCCGAGAATCTCGCCGGCCTCCGTGATGATCGTAAAAGCTTTGTCATCGACGGTGCGCAGAATCTTATTGATCTTCGCTGTATCGTTATTGTGAATCGCCACAAGAAGCATGTTTTTGCTCTCGCCCGTGTAGGCGCCGGTGATCGGTACAATGGAAACGCCGCGTCCGACCTTGGAGATGATTGCGTCCGCCATCTCCTTTGGCTTTTCGGTGATCACCATCAACAGCTTCCCTCTGCCGAGTCCGTAGAGAATATAGTCCAGCATCTTGCTGCTGACAACGATCACGACGACGGCATACAGCGCACTCTCCACACTGCGAAAGGCAACGGCAGCAACGCACACAACGATGGCGTTGCAGAAAGCAATCGCTGAACCGAGACGGACTTGCGGACGAAGCTTTTGCAAAAGCATTCCTGCGATGTCCGTACCGCCGGAGGTCGCACCTCGAATCAAAATCAAAGCAAGACCGATGCCGCTGAGTGCACCGCAGAAAAGAGATGCCAGCAGGCTGTCGCCTGTATAGGTGGGATAGACCAAAGCGGTCAGATCTAAACTGGCGGATAAAATCACCACGACACCCAGCGTTTTCCCCACAAACCGTTTTCCGATGAAAAACCATGCAAGGACGAAAAGCGGAACATTGAAAAGAAAGTTTGCAACGCCGACAGGGATTCCCGTCCAAAAGTTGGCGATAATCGCAAGACCGGTCACGCCGCCCTCGGCAATATTGTTGGGAACCGCAAAAATGTTGATTCCTGCGGAATAGATCAAGCTGCCCAAAATATAGAACAAAATGTTTAAAAGCGTTTGGAAAACTATATTCCTTTTGATCTGCATATGCTTTAAGCCCGACTTTCGTCAAATATCAGACAAATTTGAGAAAAAATTTCTTGCAGCCGTTCCTGTTCTTCGGAAAGATACAGAAATCCGAAAAGTGCCTCCAAGCCCGTTGCCAAATGGTAGTCGCTCTCCGTGGCGTTCTTGGGCGTGTGTTTGGAGTGGGCGTTGCGTCCACGTTTCAATACGGCGATCTCTGCATCGGAAAGAAAGCCGCTCTCGCACAAAGCCTTGGCCGCCGAAGCCTGCGCCTTGGCACAGACACGCTCCACCGCAAGCTTATGCAGTTTGTTGGCGGGACGATTCGCCTCGGCAATGAGCATTTCCCGCACGAACAAATCGAAAACAGTGTCTCCGATAAACGCAAGGGTCAAGGGACTTAGAAGATTCGGATCACATTTTTTATCAGTCAACGAATTCAAATTCAAGGTCATAAATAGAAACCGTGTCCCCTTCCTGAATTCCCTTTGCACGCAGTGCGTCCAGAATCCCGCTGGTTTCCAGCACACGCTGAAAATACTGCAAAGATTCGTAATCGTCCAGATCGGTACGCTGCAAAATTTTCAACAGCCATTCCGCCTCGACAAAATAGACGTCCTCGCAAACGGTAACAGTAAAGCCTGTCCCCTTCTTTTTTTCAAAGATCTCCTTCGGAATTTCCTGCTGCTCGTATTGAACGATGGGCGGAAGTGTTTTGAGCTTTGCCGCCACAGCGTTGACAATCTCCCGTGTGCCTTCGGAAATGGGAGCGCACATGGTATAGAATTCCAATCCCTGCTGCTCTATAAAAGAGCGAAGCCGCTCAAGTTGTTCGTCACTGGCAAGGTCAATTTTGTTGGCAACCACGATCTGCGGCCGCTTGGCAAGCTCGGGGTCAAATCGCTCCAGCTCCCGATTGATGGTGTTGAAATCGTCAATGGGGTCTCTCCCCTCGCTGCCGGCGGCATCCAGAACGTGTACGAGCATACGGCAGCGCTCCACATGACGAAGAAAATCGTGTCCCAGTCCGACCCCCTCGCTGGCGCCCTCGATCAAGCCGGGAATATCCGCCATCACGAAGGAATCGCCCTCGCCCATGCGCACGACGCCGAGAACGGGAATGATCGTGGTAAAATGGTAGTCTGCAATGATCGGTTTAGCTTCGCTGACCACGGAGATGAGCGTGGATTTGCCGACGTTGGGGAATCCGATCAGACCCACATCGGCCAAAAGCTTCAGCTCCAGCTGAACCTCCCATTCTTCACCCGGCGTTCCGCTCTTGGCGAAGCGGGGCGTCTGCCGTGTCGCCGTGGCAAAGTGCTTGTTGCCCCAGCCGCCTCTGCCGCCCTTTGCGGCAATAAAGCGATCGTCCGTGGAAAGATCGGCCATAATGACGCCGCTTTCGCACTCGCGGATGATCGTGCCGCGCGGCACACGGATCACAAGATCGGCGCCGGTTTTCCCTGTGCGGTGACCCGTCTCGCCGTGGCTGCCGTTCTCTGCTTTGTACTTGCGCTTGTACCGAAAATCCGCAAGTGTGGAAAGATTATCATCAACAGCAAAAACAATATTGCCGCCACGACCGCCGTCACCGCCGTCCGGTCCGCCGGACGCAACATATTTTTCACGATGAAAAGCCACGGCGCCGTTGCCGCCGTCGCCGGCTTTGATTTTAATTTTTGCAATATCTACAAACACGGTG
>JAQXLO010000094.1 GCA_029012165.1 Oscillospiraceae bacterium
TCCCCTTCACCTACGATGGCAAGGACTGGATGATCCAAATTTGGAAGGGCACCTATTCCTACAATATGCTCGGTGCAGAGATCGGTATTTACAACAAGCCCGCCGATCGGGAAGCCCTGTACTATGACTGTGCCGCCGACCCTGACCGCATGGAGATGGCTTTCACCGTGTATTTGGACGGCGAGGAGCTGGTTTCTGCGCCGATGGAACTGAAATGGTGGCAAACCAAATTTACCTATCACATACTGGTTGATCCCGATTCCCTTGCACTTTCCGCAACCATCAAATTTCCCAGCAAAGGCATGATGCAAGCCTTTGCCGAAAGTCTGTCAGAGGCAGACAGCTCCGTGACCTACACCGTTCAGGGCACTACCCTGTCCTTCTTCTGGCCTGCATCGTAAAGGTTTTCGAGGCTGTATTCTTCTTAGTATACAGCCTCTGTTTTCGGTTTGGGAAACTCCCCATTTGTGCAGTGTTGCCTTAGATTTTCTCATTTTGTGAGGTTCATCATGTCCCGAAAATCCACCAAACTATTCTCATGGAAGCTGTGCATCCCGCCGCTGATTGTTTTGGCGTGCGTCTTGACGGTGTATGCGATCCATGGGATTTTTCCTTTTGGTACGGAAAGCATTGTCTATGACGACATGGGACAATGCAGTGTTCCCATATTCTATACCGTATGGGATGCCCTGCACGGCAGCGGAAGCATTTTTTTCAATTTTCGCACCGCCGCAGGGATATTCATCAGCAGTGCGTATGAAAGTGTGCTCAGCCCCTTAAATACGCTTTTCTTTCTGCTGTGCCCTCGGGACAGCATACTGGAAAGTATGTCTTTTTTTCTGCTGTGCAAGCTGATGATCGCCTCGTTCACCGCAATGCTTCTGTTCCGCTATCGGTTTCAAATACGGGACATCTGGCAGATTCTGTTCGGTGTTTTATATGCTTTTAACCCGTTTCTTTTGCAGTACTATTCCAATGCCTCTTGGATGGAGCTTGTGATGCTGTTCCCCCTGGTTTTGCTGGGTGCGGACAGGCTGTTTCAGTGTCGAAAGCCGCTGCTGTATATTGTTTCGCTGTCCTACTGCTTGATTATGCAGCTGTACATCGCCTACATGATCGTGCTGTTTCTGTTCTTGAGCGGCGGTATATACATCGGTCTGCTTCTGCCGAAAGCGCAGAGAAAGGGCGCCGTACTGCGTTTCGGCGTGTCCTCGGTGCTTTCCATTTTAATATCTGCCTTTTCCGCACTGCCGACCTATTTCTACATGACGGCAAGCTCCCGGTACCAAAATACCAAGAATTACTTCCAAATTCTGATGAGCACGGCTTCCAATCCCCGCACCAAAGAAGGAATGCTGCTCATTCTCACCGCACTTCCCTTTGCCCTGACGTTTTTGCTGTTTTTAAATTTCCGCAAAGAGAAAAAGACCATCGCCTTCTTTGGCATGACCCTCGCACTGTTTCTGATCCCCATCGTCTTTGAAAACGTCAATCTCATGTGGCACATGGGCAGCTATGTCAACTTTTCCATGCGATACGCCTTCATGTTCCATTTGATGCTGCTTTTGTCCGCCGCATACTTTCTTCACCGTTTTCCCGACAGACTGTATCAGGGCACCAAGCACTCCCGCATCTTCATTACGGCGCTTTCGTTATTTGCCTTTGCCGTCAACTTCGTGCTCCTGTTCGGACTGTATGAAAATGCGGAAAAAGGGCTGATCTCCAAATCCAATGAGATGACGATTTGGATCCTTTTCCTGCTGGATTTCGCTTTCTTTGCCCTGCTGCTCAAATTCGGACACAAAACCGTGAGCTGTATTCTGATCTCCTGTTTCCTGCTTTGGGAATCGGGATTTTACTTTAACCGTGCCGTCAACACCGGCTCTGCAAGAAACTTTGAATACAGTCTGGACTACATTGAAGAATGCGACAACATTTACACAGCGCTTCCCATTGAGCGGGACAACCTTTCCCGTGTAAAAAATATCGACGGCACCCTCAACAGCAATTACCCCCTGATCGCAGACTGTCCGTCGATGTCCAACTTTACGCACATCATCCCTGCCTCCATCAAGCGCACCATGCAAAAGCTTGGCTACTCCAGCGTCTATACCCGCATTCTGGATACCGGCGGCACGCTGTTTACCGATGCGCTCCTCGGGTACAAATATACGCTTTCCCTGAACCCGCTGAGCCACAAAGATTACAGCTACATCGGCACCGCAGGACGATATCTCGTTTATGAAAACAAGTACACCCTGCCCTTCGGCATGGTCGGTTCCACGGCGCTTCTTGGAGAGACGATTTTTGAGACGACCGCTTACCAAACGCAGAATAACCTTTGGCACGAATTCTCCCAAAGCGACTCCGATCTGCTGACTATTCCGGAAACGCAGGAAAAAAAGTCCGATTCCGTTGCCATTTATGAACTGGATGTGGAAGGCACCAAGGAGCTGTACCTTGTGTGCAAAGGCTCCACCAAGCGCAAGAATATGCAGATCTATGTCAACGGTGAACCGATTCACGTGCCCTCTCTGGGAGAGCCGGATAATACACGCTACAATACCCGGTTCAACAACAGTCTTTTGGATATCGGCGAATTCACGGACACCCATGTGACGATTCGAGTGGAGCTTTTGAACAGCACCATCACCATGTCCTCGCTGGAAACACGCATCGCTTTGCTGGATAAGGCAGCCCTGCAGCAGTTTTGTTTGCAGCAGCAAGATGCAGTTACCGCACAGGCCGGCGCACGAAGTCTGACAATCACCGCCTCGGCACAGCAGAAGGATCAGGTTCTTTTCCTGCCGCTGACCTACGACAGTGGATGGACGTGCAAAGTGAACGGCAAGACGGTGGAAGCAGACGTAGCATTGGGGACGTTTATGGCGATCCCCCTTGAAAAGGGACAAAACGAGATCACCATGACGTTCCTGCCCAAGGGATTCAAAATAGGCGCCTTCATCAGCATCCTCTCCCTGATTGCCTGCGCCTTTTGGTGTTGGAAGCAAAAAATCTGGACAGAAAAAGCCGATCATAGCTCCCCGCTTCTTTTGGGATTCTACTATGCGCTGGACTACGGAACGATCGTTGCGATCTATCTTGTACCCATGATTTGCAGAGTTTACACATTCCTAACCCATTGACGGAAAGGAGGATTCCATGAAAAAAATCAGCATTCTTGTCCCCTGCTACAACGAAGAAGAAAATGTCGTCCCCATGAGCAAAGCCTTGTCCGATGTTATGCAGACATCGCTGGGGACATACGACTATGAAATCGTATTCATCGACAATCATTCCACCGACTTGACTCGTCCTCGAATTGAAGAAATCTGCCAAAAGGATTCCCGCATCAAAGCGATTTTCAACAGCCGCAACTTTGGACAGTTCAATTCACCGTACTACGGGATGCTCCAGTGTACGGGGGATTGCGTGATCTGCATCTGTGCAGATTTTCAAGACCCGGTGGAGATGATTCCCCGCTTTGTCGAGGAGTGGGAAAAGGGATACAAGATCGTTTGCGGGATCAAAACTTCCAGCCGGGAAAACAAGCTCATGCGCTTTTTCCGCACCTGCTACTACAAGCTGATCCGCAAAATGAGCAGTACGGAACAGATCGAACACTTTACAGGCTTCGGACTGTACGACAAAAGCTTCATTCAGGTACTGCGGGATCTGAAAGATCCTACCCCGTTTCTTCGTGGCATTGTTGCGGAACTCGGACCGACCCGCAAAGAGATTCCGTACGAACAGGCGAAGCGGCGTGCCGGGAAAACCCACAATAATTTTTACACCCTGTACGATGCCGCCATGCTCTCTTTCACGTCCTACACCAAGATCGGTTTGCGTCTCGCCTCTTTTCTCGGCATGATCATCGCCACGCTCAGTGCTGTGATCGGTCTTGTCTATCTGGTGCTGAAGCTTTGCCACTGGGATCGCTTCCCCATGGGTACAGCGCCCGCACTGATCGGAATGTTTTTCCTCGGCGCAATCCAGTTGTTTTTCATCGGATTTCTGGGAGAATATATTTTAAATATCAATACCCGTGTGATGAACCGACCGTTGGTCATCGAAGAAAAAAGAATCAATTTTGACAAGGAGGATTTCCATGACAACCACATATCTTTACAATGACAATTTCATGCCCGCAATCCAGTCTGCCGACAAACCGGTGATGGTGGATTTTTCCGCCAGCTGGTGCGGTCCTTGCCGCATGATCGCCCCGATCGTGGAGGAGATCGCCGAGGAGTATGACGGTATGCTCGACGTTTACAAGGTGGACGTGGATGAAGCGGACGCCGTTGCGGCACAGTACGAAGTGATGAGCATTCCGACCATCATGTTCTTCAAAAACGGTGAAGAACAGGAACGCATCGTTGGTTTCCGCAGCAAAGAAGAACTGCTTCGCACCGTGCAAAAGTATCTGTAAATCCGGCAATTCATTGAAAACGCCCGATGACTGTCCGCAAAGACGATCATCGGGCGTTTGTGTATTATGCTTTTGTTTATGTTTATGCGCGCAAAACCCAGAATTCGCTAAGCTTGACGCCGACGGTTGGCTCCTCAATCACAAGCTCCGCACAACCGTTTTCAAAGCAGGATGCGGGCAGCAGATATGTCGCCGTCTCCGTCCCCGGCGCAAGATATGCCTTGTCGAAGGCTTCATCCTTTTCTCCGCCGTACTGTGCGCCGCAATAGATCACCTTGCCGTCCAGCTTTACGGTATGCTGTGTCACCCGTTCATTCTTATCTGCGGCATACGACACACGAAGCTTATAATCCTGCCCGGGAATAAAACCGGCAAGCTTACAGCGGAAATTGAAATGGTCGTACAGTTTCAGCTGACACATCGGAATGGAACCGTCATTGGTTTTCGGGCTGTCCCCTTGGAAATCCATGTAGAAGTCCGGCGTCTGTTTTTCGCCGAGCACATCGAAGCCGTGTTCCGCAAAGGAGAAATAGTATTCGTCCGTCTGCACCGTGTTTCGATGCAGCAACCCCCGAATAAAATCGCTCTGCGCCTGCTGCGGCAAAGACAGCGCATACTCCAAACGGTTGAGATAGAACGCTCTGTCTGTGACGGGCAGATCTATGGTCTCAAGCGTTGCACCACGTTCCCAGTGAGAGGCGCCATAGTGCTCGACATCCAACTGCATACCGATCTGTTCAAAGAGATTCCTGGCAAGTGCATTGATCTTTTCCCGAAGCGCCACATAGGACGGCTCGAATGCGGTCTGCAAAATCTCTTTGGCGGCGGCAATATCATTTTTCGCAAGCAGCACCTTTGCCTTTTTCAAAAGTGCGTTCTCAAAAACTCTGCGCCGGCGCACCAGCGCATCACAGCAAGCACGGAAATACAGCTGACAAAACCGCCAATTCTTTTCGGCACACGGATAGTTTTGTGCGAGTGTTTCAAACAAATGCAGCGTGGATTCGATGCCGGGATTTTCCGCCGGATCACCGACCCAGTTTCTTTCCAGTCCCAAAATGCCATCGGCAATCTGCTGTGCAGGAAGCTCCCACATAAACAGACGAGCATAATCCAGCAATGTATCGTACAGATCGCATTCCGGGAAAAAATCCATGTCTGCCCAGACCATTTTGTTGACGTCATCATTGGCGCCCTCGGAGTAGGAAACGGAACCTACCACATACCGACGGGTCAGGCGATGGATCAGACGGTATTCCTCCGGGCGGGGATTGATGCTTTCACGGGAAAGCGTGGTCGCCAGCGCATAGTGCCAGTCGTCCTGCAAAGCATGAACCGGGTATTCACAGCGAACATTGTGCGTGATGTCGGGATACAGTCGAATGGGGTATTCCTTCGGCAGCTTTCTGCGCAGCACGTCGATGGGGAACGCACGGTTCGGTCCTGTAATCACGCCGTCGATCTCCTTGGGCAGCGCCTCCATCTTCGCAATAAAGTCATCGCCCCATGTGGGATATTTGTGCGGTGCCTGTGCGCTCGGCCAGAACTCTGCCTGTGGACAAACGCTCTTGAGCGCTTCGGAGATCTTGCAAACACGGTCAACAAACTCATCGCCGGGATAGTCGCCCGGGTCTCCGCCGGGGGTAAAGACGACATTCAAGCGAGGAGTTTTTTCAAAAACTGCCTTGCGCACCGCAATGGATTCTTCCACAGAAAGATGGTCGTTCGGATACCAGAGAGAAACATCCAGATCCAGCGTATCGGCGATCTCGGCCGCAGCAAAGAAAAGCTCATTTTGTGAATACTGCATCAGTGCGTTGACATCCACCTTTTCCAGCTGGGGGATATGCTCCACCGTGTTGCTGCCGAAGTACATCATGTCAAGATAATATCGGCGGTACTGCTCCAAACTCCATGCCTCATAGGTGTTGTTCAGCGGACGGTAGCCCAGCTGATGTCCCCTGATCTTTTTGTCGGGCACATAGGTTCCGTCAATGGAGCAGGTAAGGGTGATCTTGCCGTCCTTATACTCGGTTTTGCGCAAAAACATGGCATAGCCATAGACCAGTGCACGAATCCCCTGCCCACGCACCGTAATGGTTCCGCCCTTTACATCAATGGAATAGCTGTCTTTATCTGTAAAGGCATCATCTTCACAGAAAATCATGCAAGGTTCTTGCGCAGATTCCGTAAAGTCAGGAGCCTTTCCTGTCCTTTTTTCAATTTCCTGCACGAAAAGGTCAGCAGCTTTATGCTCTGTCGGCGTCGAAGCGACGACGTGGATTCCGGTAAAATCTGTTGTCATACGTTTTCCTTCCAATCTTTTAAACAATCCAGAACAAACTCACTAAAAATGGAATTTGACCATGCGAACCACGGTCTTGTATACTGTGTCGGGTCGTCCACCTGAACGCCCTCATGCATATACCCTGTGTCGGCATCGGACGCTTCCAGCATACGAAGCACACGCATTTTCTCCTCGCAGTCCTTCGCTGTCAAGCCTTGCAGAGATAGGCCGATATGCCAAACATACCCCTGTGGCGTGTGCGGACTGCCCGTCCCCTGCAGCACAGCGCCCTCAAAGTAATAGGGGTTTTCAAAGCTGAGAATAAATTTGCGTGTGCTGCAATACAGCGGATCTGCTTTGTC
>JAQXLO010000095.1 GCA_029012165.1 Oscillospiraceae bacterium
GCGGCGGCAAGCGCTTGCTCGAATTTGCGTAATTGTTCGGTACCGAAATAAGCGCCCTCGAATGTCGCACGGTCGGTGCCAAGCAGGATAAACGTGTAGCCCTTGACGGTCTGTACCTGAAAATAGGAATCGACATCGCCGCAAACGCCCTTGGGTGCATTTTGCAGGAAACGCTGAAATTTGCGCACCTGCTTTTTGTACGGACGCAGACGAACATCGTGGTTGCCGGGAATACACAGCAAGCGGTCAAATTTGTCCGAGCAAACGGACAGGATGTCGCAAAGCGTGCGGTATTCGCACGCCATGCCGTACTCTGCGAGGTCGCCTAATAGCACAAGTGCATCGGCAGTGCCTTTTGCGTTCGCAAGGTCGTGACACACCTGCGAGAGCTGGTGCCCACGCATGGGCATGATGTACGACACCTGCGGGTCGCCCCACAGGACAAGATTCAGCTGCGCCTGTTCGTCGAACACCATCGGGTCGTCCGTGGACAGGGGAACGAGCGATGTGGGAGGTTCTCGCAGAGTTTGCCGCATTTTCTGATACAGCTTTTCTTGATTCATACGCTTTTCCTCAAATTCGGACAATGTAGTCTGTCTTGCGTGCTTTCGGTGCAGGTTTGTCGCCGTCGGTGTAGCCCAAAGCCATCGAAGCGACGCCGTGCAGTGTGTCTTTCAGTCCCCACTGCCGAAGCAGTGCTTTCCCTTCGGGACACGCAAACATATCACGGCAACGATGAATCCAACAGCTTCCCAGTCCGGCGGCTTCGGCGGCGTTGAGCATATTGGTGCAGACGGCGGCACAGTCGAGAACAGCCGTTTCCTCAGACAACGCAAGGTCGGGGTCGTACAGGACGAGCAGAATCGTCGGTGCACCGTAGTAGGGATTGTTCTGCGATGCGGTGAATTTTGCGTTCAGTGCCGCAACGGTTGCCACGGCTTCGCTGTCCTGTACGGCAATGACTACGGGCGACTGCCTCCCGCAGGCAGTTGGGGCATAAATCCCGCACTGCAAAACGGCGTTCAGTTCCTCTGCGTTAATCTGTTCAGGTCTGAATTTTCGTATCGCACGGCGGCTTTTCAGTACATCCAAGACTTCGTTTTGCATATTTACACCTCGATGAAAATGGGTTTGTGATCTGTTTGCGGCAGGAAAACGTCGAGCAAGTCCTTTGTCGGCAGTTTCATGTAGCCGGTGGTCGTTGTGTCGGTGCACCCGTACCATTCTTCGCAAAGCGCTTCACAGTCAAATACGAGCTGAACCTTGTGTTCGGGATCGTGCAGGAGACTGAGGACGGAAGCGGACCCGATCTCTGTGCCGAGCATCGATTCGAGCTGTTCCCCCGAGGCGAAGGACACACGGGAAATCTCCATGGCGTGGCTGAAATCCTTGGTTTTAAAGGGTTTATCCGCCGTAGTGACAAAAAGGTAGAAATTCGTCTGCTGGCGGTTGCACAAAAACAGTGTCTTGACAATCGGCGTTTGCAGCGTTTCGGCGATGGCGATACAGTCCTCCATGGTGATGGCGGGGTCCGTGTCCACACGCACAAACGCAATATCGCAACGCACGAGCGTTTCATAGACGGCTCTGTGCAAATCATTTTTGTATTCCTTCGGTACCGAAGGACTTGGCGCACTGACGTGAATCATAACGGTTCTCCTTGAAAAAAACAGCAACCGAAAGCAGTTGCTGTTTTGTGTTTTTATACGGTTGTGGTTTGCTCCGCAGAGCCTCGAAACGGCTCCATGGTGACGCTGGTTTCACTGCTGATGCCCTCTTTTTTGAGAATGCCCCGCACGGTGCGGAAGATGATGGAGATGTCCATGCCGAAGGAAAGGTTTTGCACATACTCCACATCCAAATCAAACCGATCCTCCCACGACAGCAGGTTGCGCCCGGAGCATTGCGCCAATCCCGTCAGTCCCGGCCGCACGTCGTGGCGGTGACGCTGTTTTTCGTTCTACAGCGGCAGATAGGAGACCAGCAACGGACGAGGTCCGATGAAGCTCATATCGCCTCGCAGGATGTTGAAAAACTCGGGAAGCTCGTCCAGACTGGTGCTTCGGAGCATCTGTCCGAAGCGGGTCAGCCGCACATCATCGGGCAGCAGTTCGCCGTGTTCGTCCCGTTCATCCGTCATGGTGCGGAACTTATACAGGCGAAAAATTTTGCCGTTTTTGCCCGGTCGTTCCTGCGTGAAAAGGACAGGCGAACCGAGTTTCGTGCGCACCAAAACGGCGAGTACGGCAAGCAGGGGAGAGAGCAATACCAGCGCAAAAAAGGACAGAACAATGTCGAAAAAACGCTTGAGAAAGCGGTTGTAAAAGCTGTTGCGCAAGAGCCTCTTCCTTTCTTATTTCAGTAGGGAAAGCACGTTTTCGACGATGTAGGCAAGCTGTTCCTCGGTCATGGCGTCGCCGCCGGGCAGACAGATGCCGCAGTCGTACAGCGTCTCGCAGAAAAATGTGCCGTCCTCGTTGTGGGCGAAGGCTTTGCAATCCTTGAAAATGGGCTGCATATGCATGGGCTTCCACGCAGGGCGGGATTCGATCATGCGGTTATTCAGCTCGATGCACAGATCCTCTGTGTTGGTGGGGATATGTTCGGGATCAATGGTGGCAAAGGTGATCCAGTGGTTCATCTCGCAGCCCTCCATCTCGGGGATGACGTGGACAGGCGTACCCTCAAAAGCCTTTTGGAAGTAGTCGTAGAATCCCTTGCGGCGGCGCAGCTTTTCGTCCAGAATTTCCAGCTGACCCCGACCGATGCCGGCACAGACATTGGACAGGCGGTAGTTGTAGCCGAGCTCCTTATGTTCGTAGTGCAGGCACGGCTCCTTGGACTGCGTTGCCCAAAAGAGCATTTTTTTGTACTGTTCCTGCGTCTTGCAC
>JAQXLO010000096.1 GCA_029012165.1 Oscillospiraceae bacterium
CCCTACTGCGACTTTTACTCCGCCTGCGGGGACGGTGCTTGTATGGATAAATATACCGAAGCGGTCATAAATGCCCTGCGTGCGTGGCAAAATAAGGATGTGCACTTCGACACCGTCTACTTCGGCGGCGGCACACCGTCCCTGCTGGGAGAACGGCTTTGCCGCATTGCGGATACGCTGAAAGGGGAACCCGTTCGGGAATTTACGGTGGAATGCAATCCCTCGCAAATAGGGGACGGTCTGTTTGACCGACTCCTCGCAAGCGGTGTCAACCGCATCTCCATGGGATTGCAGTCCGCCGTGGACAGCGAACGCCGTGCCTTGGGTCGGACGGCTTCGGCGCAAATGGTGGACAGACGGATTCGGGAAGCGTATCGGGCAGGGTTGCGCAACATTTCGCTGGATCTGATGCTGGGCATTCCCGGTCAGACGGCGCAGTCACTGGAAACCTCGCTGGATTTTTGCGCCCGCCCGGAGGTGACCCACGTCAGCGCATATCTGCTGAAGATAGAGCAGGGGACACACTTTTATTCTGTACGAGACAAGCTTGACCTGCCCGGGGAGGAGGCGGTCTGCGATCTGTATTTGCAAACGGTGAACGGCTTAAAAAAGCGGGGGTTCGAGCAGTACGAAATCTCCAACTTCGCCCGAAGCGGCTTTGCGGGACAGCACAATCTGAAATACTGGAACGATGAAGCGTATGTCGGCATCGGTCCGGCGGCACATTCCTTTTTCGGCGGCAAGCGCTTTTTTTATGAGCGGGACACCGAAGCGTTTATGCAGGGGGCAGAGCCTGTGCCCGACGGGGAGGGCGGCGACTTTGCGGAGTACGCCATGCTTCGCCTGCGTTTGAGCGAGGGCTTGACTGAGCACGGCACACGAAAGCGGTTCGGGCACCCCATCCCGCCATCGCTGTACGAACGGGCACGAACACTGCCAAACCATCTGTGTATTGCCGACCGGGAGGGCATTCGATTGACCGCAGAGGGTTTTTTGCTCTCCAACAGTCTGATTTGCACACTTCTTTCATAAACAATTCATAAAGTATTTACAATTACATATTGACAAAACCGGGTTTTGGATGTAATATATTAGCAGAGTTAGCACTCTGGCGAATGGAGTGCTAACTCTGCTAAAACGATATACACTCGGAAGATGGAGGTGAGTATGTGGAACTCAGTGACCGCAAGCAAAAGATTCTTGCGGCAGTTGTGGAGCAGTACATCCGCACAGGCGAACCCATCGGCTCCAAAAGCCTGATGGAGATTTTGCCGATGAAGGTGTCCTCGGCGACCATTCGCAACGAAATGGCGGAGCTTTCTTCCATGGGCTTGCTCGAACAGCCCCACACCTCTGCGGGACGCATCCCCTCCCATGCCGGCTATCGGTACTACATCGACCACCTGATGGGCGCCCGGGAGCTGGACGAAGAGTCCCGCCGCAAGATCGAGTCCGCCATACAGGGCAGCGGCGATCCCGAACAGCTGCTTTCCAAGGCGGGGGAGGTTTTGGCAGAGCTGACGAACTGTGCCGCCGTTTCCACCACGCCTGCCGGGGAGAGCACACGCATCCGCCGCATCGAGATGGTTCCCGTCGGCACACGCACCGCCATGCTGGTTCTGCTGACCTCCACCGGCATCCTCAAAAGCCGGTTCTGCCGCTCGGATTTTCCCATCACCGTGCCCATGCTGGAGCATTTTTACAACGTGACCTCGTCGGATCTGGTGGGAAAGCCTCTGAGCGAGGTGAACATCACCACCATGCAGACGTTGGCGGCGTCGGTGGGTGCAGAAGCGTTTGCCATGCTTCCGTTTTTGGCGGCCATCGCAGAGCTTGCCAGAGATGCCTCCCAGACGGATATCCGTCTGGACGGGCAGACCAATCTGCTGGGCTACCGGGAGCTGGAGGAAAACGCCTATGAGCTGATGGAATTCCTGCGCAACGGCGAGCCGCTGAATGCACTGTTGTCCTCCAGCAAGGACGGCGTGCACGTGCTCATCGGCAAGGAAAACAAATACCGCCAGCTGGAGCACAGCTCCCTGATCCTCGCCCGGTACAATGTCGGTCGGGAGGAGAGCGGTACCATCGGTGTCATCGGACCGACAAGGCTGGACTACGCAAAGCTTATCCCCAGCGTGCGGTATTTGACGGATCTGGTGGGCAGGCTCCTGACCCAGTCTATCGATGAAGAATAAACTATGCAAAGGAAGATATACGTGTCAAAGAAAGAAAAAACAACCGCACCCGAGCAGTCCGAGCAGACAGAGACCGAGCCGGAAACGGCTGCCGAGACCGAAGAGGTTCAGGCACCGACGGCGGAAGAAAAGCTGCAGGCGGAGCTGGATGCGCAGAAGGAAAGCCTGTTGCGGCTTGCGGCGGAGTACGACAATTACCGCAAGCGCACGACCAGGGAAAAGGAAGAGCTGAACAGCGTGTGCAAATGCGCCGTTGTCACCGACATCCTGCCCGTGATCGACAATCTCGACCGAGCCCTGAGCAATCAGACCGACAATCTGGAGGAATACAAAAAGGGTGTCGAGATGATCGGCAAGCAGTTCTATGAGACCCTCAAAAAGCTGGGCGTTGAGGACTTTGGCGCCGTGGGTGACGCCTTCGACCCCAATCTGCACAACGCTGTCATGCACATTGAGGATGAAAACCTCGGAGAAAACGTGATCGCCGCCGTATTCAACAAGGGATACAAGCTCGGCGAAAAAGTGATCCGTCCTGCCATGGTGCAGGTTGCCAACTAAGTAAATAATATTTCAAATATT